>CAWUOF010000762.1:0-1933 GCA_963923765.1 uncultured bacterium
ACATAAAGAAAGGGCAAATAATATGCTGAATCTAAAATATTTGTCAGTCTCTACTGCTGCTGCGATTTTAGGAACGCTTTTACTCGGTACTGTAGAGCCAACTAACGCGGCATCATTGACGATCGGTTCAATTAACCTAAAAAATGGTACATATACAGGTAATTTTTCCAATAATTTTGTGAGATTTGTACAATCTCCCACCGCAGGTGTTGACGGATATTACGAGACAGTGCTCAAAATCACTCTCGATCCTAATTACTTATTCACCCAAGCGATTTTTGACATTAAATATGATGCAAGGCCGAATGGCATGACAGTAAATATTGGTGACTCAGCTACCAATAATGGTCATGGAGGAGATGGATCTACTCAAAATAATGATGCTGAAATGCAAATTGGTGTAACTCCAACCGATCCAAGTATTTCAGCAGCATTACGCAACGATATGATAGTTTATGGTAATGACTATTTTCATAATGGAAATCCATTACTTGAAGTATCAGATATTGTGACAGCAAATAATACAACTTCAACAGCTAAACTTGTTTCTTTAGTGGTCAGTAATCAATATTTGCAATGGAATAATAACAATGGAGTATCAGGTTTTATGAATTCACCATTTTTGTATGCTCTTGCTGGTCAAGCGGATGGTGAAGGCCCAGTAAACTATGATATTTTTGCGGGCTTTAACAGGTCGATCGGTTCTCCTGATCGTTGGGGTACAGGGGTTAGTGAAGTTACAATTACCCTAGTTCCTGAACCAACAACTGTGATAGGCTCATGTTTAGCTTTAGGAGTTGGCGGTTTTCTGAAAAAAAGACATTCTAATAAGCAAAATCAAGCTTAACTAAAAATAGAGGAACTTTTAGTTAATCACTTAGTTCAGGCGAAAAAAACTAATCAGGTTTAGGGTGAGTAAAAACTAAAAAATCCTTTTAATTTATTCATTATTTAAAAAAACTTTAGTCTAAGTAGGAAACCACACTATAAAGACTAAGGTTTTTACTATTTATATAGTAGGATTTTTTGATAAATTATTAAACAAAAAAAATTTTTGGTCTTTTCTATTCCTGGAAATAGGGAAAACTCATAAATAATTGTATAGTAAAAAATTTTTGATTTGGCAAATATTAAATGCACCGATTTTTTGAGGAAATCTTTGTTTATAGATAATAGATTTTGTATTTTTGAGAATTGATTTTTTCTTTATAGAAAAGTTATTTTTAGGAGCGCACAATTAATAGGTGGTAGCTGCTGATTTTTTTAAAATATGTTTAATAAGTCATACTTTAAGGTAAAACATAAATTAACCTTGACTACAAACTTCTTAGTTTAATTAACCTATAACCATGAGATATCGCCCAAGTCCGATCGCCTCTATCCTAAAAACTACAACTATAGCCCTATTAGCTTTAACTGCTGGTTGTGCTTCAGAAACTCCACCACCTGCCCCCACAACGCCTCCAGCAGCTACCGCATCCCCAGCCAAGCCCGCAGCCGCCGCAAGTCCAGCTAAAGCTCCGGAGTCTGCTGCCACTCCTAATATTGATGTTGCTAAAAATTTGAAACTAGCAGAGGAACAAGCCAGTAGCGCTCAAAGTATTTCCCAGTCTGCCCAATCCCCTGATGATTGGTCCTTATCGGTGAATAAATGGAAAAAGGCTATTAATTTACTCAAAGAAATACCCAAATCCGATCCACAACAGGCAGAGGCTAAGAAAAAACTTACTGAATATCAAGGTAAGTTAGCTGATGCGGAGAAAAAAGCCAAAATTCTACCAAAAGCTGCCCCAGCCCCGGCTAAAAATTCTGGATCTTCTTTAACTACTAAGTCTGCTACTCCTACACCAAAAGCTGCCCCAGATAAACCGCCAGCCGGTGCCCCAGGCGCTCCCGCCCCAGATAAACCGCCAGCCGGTGCCCCAGGCGCTCC
>CAWUOF010000763.1:0-1932 GCA_963923765.1 uncultured bacterium
GAAACAGCAGTATCTCATTTATTAGAATTTTTACAAGATGAAAATATGTATATGCGATCGCGTGTAGTTACCGCCTTGGGCGATATTGGTAATGAAGCCGCAGTACAAGGGTTATTAATAGCCCTCAAAGATCCAGAATATTATGTTATTTGGCGTACCGTTGCTGCCTTAGAAAAAATTGCCTCAGCAACAGCTATTAATGGACTAAAACAAGCTGCAAATAATGATAATATATCTATTCGAGAAAAAGCTATAACAGCATTAAATAAAATTAATGATAATAGCAGATGTAATCAGATTACTTTTTCGGAATTATCCCAATTATCCCCAAATAAATTACCAAATATTATTATATCTTCCTACACAGAAGCTAAAGAATATATATATAAAAATCAAGGAAAATTTATTAAATATCTAATTTCTATTGGTAGCCCAGGAGTTCCTTTACCTAAAGGGTATAATTTAATTGACTATCGACTACGTTTAGAGTTTAGCGATATAGATACACCTCGCAACGACTCCGAATATGTTTTACCTACTATAGAACATATTAATCAAACTATCGCGTTTGTAGCTTCAGTCAAGGAATGGCAAGGAAATATGTTAATTCACTGTCATGCAGGAATTAGCCGATCGGCAGCGATCGCCTTAACAGTATGTGCTTATTTACTAGGAGAAAACCAAGAAAAAGAAGCAATGGAAATAATACTAAAAGCCAGACCCGAAGCACGACCGAATTTATGGATGGTAGAATTAGCCGATGAAGCTTTAGGTAGAAATGGTAAATTATTACAAATAGCCCAAAATCATCATAATTCATTAACTAAAACATACCAGAAAAAATTAGAAAATGAAATAATTTAAAATTTAAAAATGTCAAAAATCAGCGATCGCCAAGGTCAATTCTATAGTATTTTAAAAATAATCCATCTAACTTACACAACTTTTCACGGCAATGATACAGATTTTTAACCAAATATTTAGCTGGAAACAATATCAGCGTTTAATTTTGTCCCTCACCCTAACTATTTTGGCCACATTCCTAGTCGCAACACCCGCAAATGCTACCGGTGTGTATGATATACCTACTGTTGCTGCGGGAGAACCTACCTGGGTCATAGATGAAGCTGAAGCGATCGGACTGAGTAACCAAAATAGCATTAGTGACGCCTTGGCAAAATTAGCACAAGAAACAGGCAACGAAGTTAGAATAGTTACATTTCGCCGTCTTGACTATGGGGAAACACCAGAAACATTAGTTAATAAACTATTTGAAAAATGGTTTCCCACTCCAGAATTACAAGCAAATCAAACTATTCTTTTAATAGATACTGTCACCAATGGTACCGCTATTCGTGTAGGAGATAAATCTAAATCTTTACTCACAGATGCCATTGCAACAAGTGTGGCGGAAGAAACTGTACGTTTGCCTCTGCGAGAAGGTGACAAATACAATCAAGCTTTCTTGGCTGCCAGCGATCGCTTAGTTGCCGTTTTATCAGGACAAGAAGATCCAGGCCCCCCGCAAATTGCTGATAGAATTCAAGCCGAAAGAACCTATAAAACCTCTGAAGAAACTAACAAGGAAAAAGGTAACTCTACCATCTGGGTAATTGGCTTATTAATAGCAGCTACTATTATTCCTATGGCTACCTATTACTTTTATCAGGGTTTTTCATCTTAACTAATTTCACCAGAAAAATCGGGCGGACTAAAAAACCGCCCATAATCTATATTTTTCCAGATTAACCCTATAACTTATACTCAGATAATCATAAGTTAAACAACTAAAATAAATCTATTCAAGAATTGAATGAACAAAATAAAACAACAATTTATTTAAATAAAAAATACCAACTCCAGAAATGATAATATAACATTAATAATGTTAGCTAAAAATAGCTGGGATTTGAAGAAATGACACTTAAAAAA
>CAWUOF010000764.1:0-1928 GCA_963923765.1 uncultured bacterium
AAATAAAATAGTAATTTTATTTTTTATAAACCCTATATTAAAATTACTTAAAAATAACTAAATATCAGAATAGGTGTATTATGTCCTACTTAATTATAGATCGAAATCAAAAAACCATCTTTATAGATGCCTACATCTCAGAATTGCTGACAATTACCAAATTATTATAGCAGTTTGGCTGGGAGTAAATGCTAATAATTTAAAAACCAGTGATTTTATTAATATTTAAATAATAGCTAGTAAATAATAATTTAACATGAATTTTTACTATTATTTACTAACTATTACATACTATCAATTATTACTCATAAATCCAAGGAGTTACACTTGGTGTCCAGCTAACCAATTCTTCATCGTTAAACCAAAGGGCAATTTCTTGGGCGGCAGTTTCTGGGGCATCAGAACCATGAATAATATTACGGCCAATATCTACACCAAAATCACCGCGAATAGTTCCAGGTTCAGCATTTAGAGGGTTAGTAGCGCCGATAATTTTTCTGGCGCTGGCGATGACACCTTTACCTTCCCAAACCATAGCCACCACTGGGCCAGATGTAATAAATTCAACCAAACCAGCAAAAAAGGGTCTTTCCCGATGAACGCCGTAGTGTTCTTCTGCCAGTTGTTTGCTAACTTGCAATAGCTTTAAACCTACTAAGGTAAAGCCTTTAGATTCAAAACGACGGATAATTTCGCCTACGAGTGCGCGCTGTACACCGTCGGGTTTTACGGCTAAAAATGTGCGTTCCAAGCTAGTCTCCTAGAATCTGCGTTAATTCTACAAAATATTAGATTACCTTAGAATGCTCCAATAAAGAAAGTATTAATTAGCAAGTCGGTTTTTAGCATTAGCAAAGATAATGGATAGGATAAACTGTCAATGACAGGTAAAAAGGGAAGTTGTGATAAATATGCCAATGCAGCCAACCAC
Organism: uncultured bacterium; assembly: GCA_963923765.1. Taxonomy (GTDB): domain Bacteria; phylum Cyanobacteriota; class Cyanobacteriia; order Cyanobacteriales; family CAWUOF01; genus CAWUOF01. The sequence goes on from CAWUOF010000764.1 coordinate 932, forward strand.
CGCTCAAACACAAGTTGAAAAACAAATCAACTCAGAAGAAAAAGCTATTCTTTTACCCGAACTTCGATCGGCTACTTCAGTAGAAAACGGCCTAAAAATTGCCCCAAAAACCCCCTGGACGATCGAGGATAGTGAAAAACTCTATCGTATTGAAGGATGGGGCGAACCCTATTTTTCGATTAATGCTGCTGGTCATGTTACTGTATCTCCCAAGGGCGATCGGGGTGGTTCCCTAGATCTTTATGAATTGGTTAATTCCCTCAAACAACGTAATTTAGGTTTACCTTTACTAATTCGTTTTTCCGATATTCTCGAAGATCGTATCGAAAGATTAAATGCCTGTTTTGCGAAAGCGATCGCTCGCTATAATTATCAGGGTGTTTATCGCGGTGTTTTTCCCGTTAAATGTAACCAACATCGGCATTTAATCGAAAGTTTAGTGCGCTTCGGGCAGCCTTACCAATTTGGCTTAGAAGCCGGTTCTAAACCAGAATTAATGATAGCATTGGCAACTTTAACTACTCCTGGTGCTATATTGATATGTAACGGTTACAAAGACCGAGAATATATCGAAAAAGCCATGCTTTCTCAACGCTTAGGAAAATTATCAATAATTGTACTTGAGCAAGTAGAAGAAGTACCTTTAGTAATTGAAATTAGTAGTAAATTAGGCATTAAACCAATTGTCGGAGTTCGCGCTAAACTCAGCACAAAAGGTGTAGGTCGTTGGGGCGGTTCTACAGGCGATCGAGCCAAATTCGGCCTTACTATTCCAGAAATTATTCGTGCTGTTGCACAATTAAAAGAAGCCGATCTTCTCGATAGTTTACAACTCCTACACTTCCATATAGGCTCACAAATTTCCTCAATTACTACCATCAAAGAAGCTATCCGAGAAGCTAGTTATATTTACGTCGAGTTAGCTAAATTAGGAGCTAATATGAAATATCTCGACGTTGGCGGTGGTTTAGGTGTAGATTATGATGGCTCTAAAACC
>CAWUOF010000765.1:0-1926 GCA_963923765.1 uncultured bacterium
GGTACAAGGTACAGGAAATAACCTAAAAATAGATGATTCCTATCCCCAAACAGATGTAGCAGATTTATATTTTTTAAGCGATCGCCCTGGCGGATTAGAAGTTAAACCAGAAAAAACTTTAGCCTTAGTAGGAGGCGAAATTTTACTAGATGGGGGAAATTTAACAGCCCCTCATGGCAGAATTGAATTAGGCAGTGTAGCCGCAGGAGAACAAGTAAATCTCACAGCAAATTCTACAGGTTTTATTTTAGGATATGCAGGAGTAAATAACTTTTCTGATATTCGTTTACAAAAAGCTGCTTCTGTTTCCACCAGTGGAGAAAGTGGCGGTAATATTCAAATCCAAGGGAAAAATCTTTTTGTCAACGATGGCAGTGCTATTTTTGGCATGACTTTAGGTAATAGTAATGGTGGAGAAATCAAAATAAATACTTCTGAATCTGTAGAAATGAGTGGGGCTAATCCGCAAAATTTATATAGCTTAATAGTAACAGAATCCTATCCTAATTCCACTGGTAAATCTGGAGATATTTCTATTAATACACAGAAATTATTAATCAGAGATGGTGCTTTAATTTTTTCATCTCCTTTTGCCACTGGTGATGGGGGAAATGTAAATATACGTGCTTCAGAATTAGTACAATTAACAGGTGTAGATCCGGATGGATATGGTAGTTTTTTAGGAACAGTTACGCCCGTAGGTTCTAAAGGTAATGCGGGAAATTTGACTGTAGAAACTGGTAGATTAGTATTACAAAATGGGGCTTTAGTAAGTTCTGCAACTGGGGGAACAGGCAATAGTGGTTTTTTGCAGATTAAAGCTAAGGAATCAGTAGAAATAAGTGGTACAGATGGTTTAGGTGTTACTAGCCGTTTACAAACTCAAGCTGATAAAATTTCTACTGGAAATGCTGGAAATTTGAGTGTAGAAACTAAACGATTAACTATTCAAGATGGCGGGCAAATATCTACCGATAATTCTGGGTCTGGTTCGGCGGGTAATCTGACTATTAAAGCTACCGAATCCATTGCAATTATTGGCACTTCTCCAGATGGCCAAACCGCCAGTTTAATTAATGCTTCTACACAAAGTCCCACTGGTATTAGCGGTAATTTAAACATTGAAACAGGACGTTTAACCATCAAAGAAGGTTTGATAGCAGCTAACAGTTTTAGCAGTCAAAATGCCGGAAATATTAATATTAAAGCCACCGATGCAGTAGAAATATTTGGAGATGGCAAATGGGTAGAAAATTTGGTTAAAATAGCTGTTTCTAATAATCAAAATCCTGGTTTAATCAGTGGAATATTTACTGTAAATTTTGGTTTGGGTAATGCGGGAAATATTACTATTAATACTAATAATTTTACAGCCGCCAATGGAGCTTTTGTAATTTCTTCTAATTTGCAAGGTAATCAAGGAGGAAGTATTAATTTAAATGCCCAAAATATCCAATTAAATAGTTCTGGATTAATTACAGCAAATCAATTAAATAGTATGGGTGTAGCAGGAGATATTACTATTAATACACAAAATTTGCTAACACAAGATCGTAGTTTAATTAGTACTTCCACATTAGGGCCTGGTCGTGGGGGAGATTTGACTATTAATGCCAGGGGAATGGTCAAAGTAATAGGCGGTACTCCCTATGAAATTTTAGGCATTAAAACTAATACCAATATCGGCACCAGTGCCAGTATTACTAGCCCAGGTCAGGCTGGAGATTTAGCAATTAATACTGCTAGTTTAATTGTGGAAAATGGCGGTAATATTAATAGTAGTACCAGTGGGATTGGTCGAGGTGGTTCTTTAAAAATTAATGCTACTGATGCAATTATGATTTCTGGGCAAGATATAGGTTCTTTTCCTAGTCTCTTAGAAGCAATGACTATGGGTAGCGGTGATGCTGGACAAATGCAACTAAT
>CAWUOF010000766.1:0-1923 GCA_963923765.1 uncultured bacterium
CCTCTCCCCTGCCCCAATTCCCCTTATGTATCTCAAAAACTTACATTTGCGACAGTTTCGTAATTATCAAGATTGTGGGGTGGATTTTTTAGCACCAAAAACGATTTTGTTGGGCGATAATGCTCAAGGTAAATCTAATCTTTTAGAAGCAGTAGAGTTATTGTCTACTTTAAAAAGTCATCGTGTCAACCGCGATCGAGATTTGATTCGAGAGTCGGAATCGATCGGACAAATAACTGCTATTTTAGAACGGCAAAACGGTATAGTAGATTTAGCTATTATTCTCCGTAATAATGGCCGTCGTAGTGTTAGTTTAAATGGGGAAAATTGCCGCCGTCATTTAGATTTTTTAGGTACTCTCAATGTCGTACAGTTTTCTAGTTTAGATTTAAATTTAATTAGAGGTGGCCCGGAAGAACGCCGTCATTGGTTAGATCGGCTTTTAATTCAACTCGAACCTATTTATGCTTCTATTTTGCAACAATATAATCAAGTGCTACGGCAACGTAATGCCCTATTAAAATTAAAATTGCGGCATCGCTTGGGAATGATAACTAATGCAGAATCTATTGATAATAATATTGATACTGATGCAGAATTGGCAATCTGGGATGCTCAATTAGCAACGGCAGGTACAAGGGTAATTCGACGACGGGCTAGAGCGATCGCTCGATTGGCACCTTTAGCAGAAAGCTGGCATGAAAGTATTAGTGGCGCTTCGGAAATTTTACAGGTAAAATATTCACCTAATGTTTGTTATCAAGAAGATTCTGTGCCAATTGTACAGCAGGCTTTTTTGGCAAAAATTCGCGATCGCCAAGTCGCAGAAATGCACCAAGGGACTAGCTTAGTTGGCCCCCATCGGGATGATATAGAATTTACTATTAATCATACTTTGGCTCGTAATTACGCTTCTCAAGGTCAACAGCGTACTCTTGTGTTAGCTTTAAAATTAGCAGAATTACAATTAATTGAGGAAGTCATCGGGGAACCTCCTTTATTACTGCTAGATGATGTGCTTGCTGAATTAGATTTAAATCGTCAAAATCAACTCCTAGAGGCGATCGGCTGTCGCTTTCAAACTTTAATTACTACTACTCACTTGGGCGCTTTTGATGCTCAATGGCTTAATTCTTCCCAAATTTTGGCTGTGCAGGGAGGGCGGATATCCGCTACTTAATTTTTTTGATAATTTTTTTCACGATATTTACTCGATCGCTTGCCAAAATTAGCTAATATTTCCATTAGTTAAATTTGGCTTGATTCCCATTTCCTTATTATCTCATAAAATGGATCCTATTAATTCAACCGATGAAATTGTTGCCCTGGGTAATTCTTTGCGACAAATCAATCAAAATTTATTAAAAAAAGATCTTCACGCAGGTACTATGAAAATCTGGTATCAAGGCGGTGAACCCTATTTTGATGTTTTCTTTGAAATGAAAGAAGATGATATTCTTTGGTTTCAATTTACTTTACGGGGTAAATACCTAGTTTGGGATAAAAAACAGGCAAAAATTAAAACTGGTACAACTAATGAGTTAATGATTGATGATGTTTCCTACTATCCCGCCAGTAAACTAATTACCAGTGATATTAATCCAGACTGGGATTTTGTTAAAGTAGTCCGTTCTATTTTACAAATTCGTCCTAATGATAAATTTTTCGCCAAGGCTTTAACACTATTTCCTGATTAATATATAATCTAATTTTAACTCTCAATATAAAATTGGCGATCGCATTGCAGGAAATCAAAATATTATGTCTCAACCCACATCAGGAATTCAACTTTACCGACAAAGATTATCCGCACTAAAAATAGGCAAAATTTATACTCGTTTACCCTCTGATAGCTTCGAGTCAGAATGGGGAAACACCTGTCTCTTATACACATCTGACGCTGCCGACGATACTCCTTGTGTA
>CAWUOF010000767.1:0-1922 GCA_963923765.1 uncultured bacterium
TAGGTTCCATTTGACAAAGATAACCGCTACCAGCATCTATAGCACGAATTTGCAGGCGATCGCCTGCTATTATTTTACAAACAGCACCCCTAGCGGGAGATCCATAACGAGTTAAAGGTAAAACTCGTAACCAATTATTATCATTTTTTGGTGGATGATATAAAGATAGAGGTTGCGCGAAGGATTCACCATGAGCGATAATTAATTCTAATTGCCCATCTCCATCAAAATCTCCAACAGCAGCACCAGTGCCTAAGCCATCCGGTTCCCAAGCGTCACCAGTATCTAATTTTTCCCATTTATTATCACGCCAGCCAAATAAACGATTTGGTTCGCCAATATTATTAAAAAATATTTCTGCAAAGCCATCATTATCAAAATCGGCGGCTATAACATTCCGAATACGGGTAGGAACTGACATTAAAGGTGGTGCAGATTCTTGAAAATAACCAGGTTTTGTTTGTAAATATAACCGATGGGGGCCTTGCCAATTACCATAAACTATATCAAATAAGCCATTACCATTAGCATCGAGAACAGCTATACCTCTGCCATGATGATGTTGATCAAGGATACCACATTGTTCTGCTATTTCTGTAAAAGTGCCGTCGCCGCGATTCCGAAATAGAAAATTAGTACCGTTTTCGTTAGCTGCAAAAATATCCATATAGGGGGAAACTATGGGCAGAGAAATTATGCCTCTGCCGCCTGTGATTAAATTTAATCCAGCTTCGGCGGCTACATCTTTTAAATGACCAAATTTATTTAATTCGTATAGACACATTGGGCTGCCGTAATTGGCAATAAAAAAGCCATAAAGTCCGCTACCTTTGCGATCGATACATACTACAGATCGACCAGAATTGAGATTAATTGCTTTTTGATGTTCTGGGAGGGAAAATAAATCTATCCATTCACCATGATGATAGTCAAACAGGCGATCGCCAAATCTTTTTTTACCGGTAAAGGTATCTGTATTTAACACATAAATTTCTTCTATGCCATCCCCATCTATGTCACCGGCTGCAACTCCGATCGCTTGTTTACCGATATCTGCCAGTTTAGTATCGGCAATATTGATAAAGTTATGGCCATTCCATTTCAGTACCAAATTTGGGCCGCCAAAACTGGCCACAAATATTTCAAATGCACCATCGTTATCTATGTCGGCTACAGCTATACCGTAGTTCATTTGAATTGGATTATCTTTGAGAAGTATGCTTTTATCTGTAAACATTTTTTCTAATTTGGGTAGTACAGAAATGAGCGCGATCGCGCTTTTATATTTTTTTATGTTGTTTTTAGATATTCTGTTTTGATTTATATTATTTACTATTTTTCCAGTTTTTGTCCATCCCTATTTATTTTTTATCTTAGGTATAACCCCTGCGTGATTTATAATTATGAACAGCAGGGGTTTTTATGTTTTCATTGACAATCGCCTCAAATATATTTTAATTTTGTCGCGATCGTCTAAGTCTCGGCATCTCCTTCTGAATTTTGAAAAATTTGTTTCCCTATGCCTAATTGTTTTTTTGTACGTTTCAATTGTTTCCAGAGAGATTTAATTTCTTTATATGCTGCTTCTGTGGAAATTTTACCATTAGTTTCTAAAGCACATATATAAGATATTTTTTGGGTAAACTCTTGTAAATTTGCATTAAAAACCAAATTTTCTGGTTTTACTTGCCCATAGTAACGAGTCCTTGGATACAAAAAATCAGTTCGATCGGCCATAGCTACCTTTCCCGAATAATAATACTTAACAACCTTCAACACTGGCACTTTTATCAATTATGACATTTATATAATTTTAATGCCAATACCCGTCTTATTATTGGTTAGGACAGATAAATTATTTATTTACCTCTGCGATATACCTGTCTCTTATACACATCTCCGAGCCCACGAGACCTCTCTAC
>CAWUOF010000768.1:0-1922 GCA_963923765.1 uncultured bacterium
AAAATAATTATTGATGGCGTCTTGTAAGACTCGATTTAAATCGGTGCTGCCAGAAGGATCATTTTCTTGAAATATTTTTTCTACTTTTTCGGCATTTACTTTGTCGTAACGTTTAAATTTGCCGGAAAATAGATAAACAGTGATTCCATCTGTATCTAGTTCTTCACATTTTCTGGCTAAAGCTAAAGCTGATTCTTGCATGACTATCCAGCGACTTTTTCCGCCTTTTTGGTCTTTGGTGGACATACTGCCGCTTTTGTCTATGATTAGTGTATAGTCTCGTTGCAACATGGTTTTGTGCTTTTTTGTTAGGATTGTTAATAATTTTATTGTATAGCAGGAAAGAGAAATTATGAAGAGTTAATATATTGTTTAGGTGGAGATGGTCAATATAAATTATTTGGATAATCTGATGTTAATGATTATTATTGTATTGGATAAATTAATGATAGAAATTAATGGTAAATTTTCGGGTGAATTATTATATTTATAGTTGTCTGAAATAAGAATGAGTTAAGTAGTAAGTTGGCAAGTTGGCATTTATTTATTTTTAATGCTATACGCTAGAAACCAGTTGTTTTGAAAAAACCTAGTTTCTTTCTAGTTTGATTTCTAATCAGCAAAAAATGAGGAAAGATGAAGGTTGGTAAATAATGGATAAGATGATAATTTTTAAGTATAGAGACGACAGAAATAATATTTGATGCAAATTTTTATTCTGTTGGTGTCTCTATACATGGGGAAATGATTAGAGGATGTTAGGCGGCGAGTAAGCTGTCTTTTAGGGGTTTCCAGCTAATTATGCGATCGCCTCCCATTTCTACTATTAGTTTTAAGCGAGAGTCTAAGCTGGGTAAAATGGTCAAATATTCTATTTCTTGATTTGAAAGAATGTGACCTTCTATAATCCACAATACTAAACCTTTGGATTTGGCTGGTAAATTTGCTAGTTGAGTATTGATGATGGGTGGTACATAGTGTACATAACCTACTGCTGCACCAGAAGATAGGCTTTTTTTGCCTAGATGGGGGGGACGTATTCCATGTACTCCGGTAAGGTACATGGCTAGGTCGCCTAGTCCTCTGGCTGTGATGTTTAAGGTGGTGTAGCCGGCTGCCCGGATTCTGCGCTGATATCTGCCTTCAAAACCTCCCTCTAGGGGTATGTATAGCCCTAAAGAGCCGGCGGCTTGTAAATCTTGGATTAGTTTTTTGCCTGTTGTGATTAATGCCATAAATTGGATGTTTTTAGGTCGGAGTTATGCTTAATTATAGGTTTATGGGGGTTGTGATTCTATGGTGAGTAATAAGATTTTCTAATTTTATCTATTGAGAACTGGCGGTTAAACCTGGTGAGATGGTTTTGGGTGGTTTTGGGTGCCATAATGTGTTATGGAGTAGGGGAAGTGTTTTTTATGAATAAAATCAGTAAATATATTTTGATGTTTGCTTTTGTGATGGGTAGTGGGATTTATGTTGGGGCTGAACCTGATTTTTTGCCTAATGATCCGAAACGTCCGGTGGCAAAAATTAGTGAAGATCTGCGGGTTTCTCCTGAGCAGTTTGTGGCTTGTTTTCGTAATGTTAGACCTGCATCGGCAGGGACGCGGCCAACTGCTGAGAGGGTGCGTTCTAATAAGGTAATTTTGTTAAGTTGTCTTCAGAAAGCTAATCCTAGTATTACTAATGATATTTTAGATGGGGTGATGGATAAATATCGTCCTGGTGGGCATGAGGCACAGGAGCCGGAAAAGTAATTAATAGGTAATGGGGGTAATTTTTTAGCTATTTATTGGGAAATATCTGTATTGATATTCTTGCGAAAGTCAGGCAAGAGGCTTTCTTGCAAGAGGCAAAAGCCAGAAAAATTGATGTTTTCTTAACAAGAAATGATTATTTTTTTAGTTTCGCAAGAAGTCTAA
>CAWUOF010000769.1:0-1922 GCA_963923765.1 uncultured bacterium
GAATAATATCTACAAATTAGCGGTTAACTCGATGTTAAAAAAAATATCCAGGAAAAGCTTAGAAAAATTAGGCACAAAAATTTATAAATTTAAAGAAAAGCGATCGCTAAATTTAAATACAAATACAATTTTAAATATAAATCAAATGAAATCCAAAAATCCATTAAAAATAACAGGATGGCTGTATAGTATAGCTATTAGTAGTTTATGCTGGGGAATAATGGGGACAATACCAACCTTAGCAGCCGAAAAAGTTACAATTAAAGTGGGTCCGATCGAACAATCTGTACCAGTATCAGATTTAGAACAATTTGCTAAAACAGGAGAAATATCGAAAACCTTAAAACCCTACTCGCCAATACTAACGCCGCAACTACGGCAAATGCTAAATAAAAAATTAGAAATAAAACCCGATCAAGGTAACAAAATAGTAGATAATTTATTAAACTCTCCCGCCGGCTCACGTCTGTTAAAAAGTTTAATGATTGTTATGCCAGATAGTAATATTGAGCAAATTAAATTTGCTATTAATTTGGCATGGCGACAAGCTAATGGTTTAAGTCCGATCGCTTTTCTCAAAGCTTATCCAAAAGAAAATGTAACTATTGATGTTTCCTCAGCCATTACATTAGCAAGTAAAATTAACCTTCCCTACTGGCAAACTCAAGCCCTTAGTTCCTTATTAGAACAAGATTTATTTGTAGAAACTCCTGGCTTTAAACCTAGTTTTAATCCAGCAAATCCGGGTAAATTTGCCGTGCAACAGGAAACTATCATACTTGAAGATAAAAATCGCAATAGAACCATACCCGTAGATATCTATTGGGGTAATATTTCTACAAATCAACCAACAGATAATAATATTACTGAAAATCCAAATCAACCCTTAGTAATTATATCACATGGTTTTGGCTCTAATCGTAGATTTCTAGCCTATTTAGCCCGTCATTTAGCCTCCTACGGGATAACAGTGGCAGCTTTAGATCATCCTGGTAGTAACGTTACCTCCTTAGCGGCAGCATCAATTAGTAGTAACCCAGCCGATTTACTTTCTCCCCAGGAATTTATCGATCGCCCTAAAGATATTAGTTTTTTATTAAATGAATTAGAAAAAATCAATCGATCGCCAGGTATATTATCAAATAAATTTAACACAGAACAAGTAACAATAATTGGTCATTCTTTAGGTGGTTATACAGCTTTAGCAGTGGCAGGGGCGCAATTAGAATTAGATAAATTAAAAGAAGTTTGTCAACATAACTTACCCATTGGGCAAGCCCTGGGAGATTGGATACAATGTGCGGCGGCTCAGTTGTCGGAAAAACAGATAAATTTACGCGATCGCAGAATAGTTAGCGCCATCGCTCTTAATCCTTTAGTGGGCAATATTTTTGGTTCTAATAGCTTATCAACTATCAACATACCTACTTTAATTTTAATGGGTACTGAAGACTTAATCACCCCAGGAATTAACCATCAATTGCGACCTTTTATGCAACTGAAAGATTCTAAATATCTTTTAACCGCAATAGGTGGTACTCATTTAAGTATTGGTGAACCTCCCAGCAAAAAATTTGATAATAATCAGAAAAATATGGATACATTTAATAATACTTTAATTAATGAACGCCGAGGACAAGATATAGAACCCCTACGCCAATTACTACGAGGAGTTAGTTTAGCATTTATCAAACAATTAACTCCAGAAGCGAAAAAATACGAACCATTTTTAACCCCGGTTTATGCTCAATCTATTTCTACTCCAGATCTTCCTCTACGTTTAAATAGTCAGTTACCTAAAAAATTAACTAACTGGCTGCATATTGCTACAGTTAGTGATAATCAAAACTTAAATTGGTTGTTAGCTAACACTTTTAACCTGTCTCTTATACACATCTCCGAGCCCACGAGACCTCTCTACA
>CAWUOF010000770.1:0-1917 GCA_963923765.1 uncultured bacterium
TACACAAGGAGTATCGTCGGCAGCGTCAGATGTGTATAAGAGACAGTGTCTATAGTGTATTAAGTAAGTAATGTAATTAATATTATCAGAAAATTATGCAAATTATTAAATTAATTTTTCAAAATTTAATAAACTTTTTCCTGATAGTTTAATTTTATGATGTCTAAATTAATAGGCAAAATGGACAATTTATTTAAATGTTACTACTTGTAAAATAGACAATTATCAAACAGGTATAAAATAGATATGCCTAAAAGTTAATTTTATGGTTAAATATTAAGCAAATATCTAGTTTATGCCTTTAGATAAAATAGTCCCAGGAGAATTATATTATGGAGTTTCCCGAAGTTACCCAACAAATTTTAGCAGCCAAAAAATCGAAAAACCTAAGTTTTACTGATTTAGAAAAAGTTTTGGGACGAGATGAAGTATGGATAGCAGCAGTTATTTATAGGCAAGCTAGTGCATCGGAAGAAGAAGCAAAAAAACTTGCTTCTGCTTTAGGAATTTCTCCAGAAATTACTAAAGAATTAACAGAACCTCCCTTTAAAGGAGAATTGGGGCCAATGGTACCGACAGATCCTTTAATTTACAGACTATACGAAATTATTCAAGTTTATGGAATACCTTTAAAAGCCGTAATTCACGAAAAATTTGGGGATGGAATAATGAGCGCGATCGATTTTACCCTGGATGTGGAAAAAGAAGCAAATCCAGCAGGCGATCGGGTAAAACTTACCATGTCAGGTAAATTTTTACCCTATAAAAAATGGTAATATCACAGGCGAAGATTAGTATTTATACTAATTTTTCTGGGTAATACTATCAAGCATGGGTAATGGGTAGTTAATGGCGATCGATTATGTTTGTTTACCTTATTAAATATATACCCATTACCCATACTTTATTTATTCGTGTAAAGACTTCTGGCTTTTTTGTTTAACATCATCAACCCAACGATTAGAATTATCAGGATTAGCAGGAGTTTTAGCAGGTGTTTCTGTGGGTTTAGGTTTAGTATTTGTCGGTTTTTTCATTTCCCGATCTTGCATTTCTAGCAATTCTGATACTGGGGCAAATTTATAACCACGTTTTTTTAATTCTGTAATAATTTTTGGTAAAGCCCTAATTGTTGGATTTCGATCGCTTCCGCCATCATGCAATAATATAATTCCCCCAGATTTTGCCTGTTTCAAAACATTATCAATTATAACTTGTTCCGAGGCATACCAATCACGGGAATCAGCCGACCACATTATTACTGCCTGTTTAGTTTTTTTGGCATAATCAGCTAATCCATTGGTTAAAATTCCTCCTGGGGGACGGAATAAATAAGTTTTTGCTCCCGTTATTTTATATAACAAATTCCCTGTATTTTCAAGTTCTTTTTTTGCTATATCTTCTGTTATATTTGCATATCTATGACTCCAACTATGATTACCAATAGCATGACCTTCATTAATAATTTTTTGGGCTATTTCTGGATAATTTTGCAAATTTTTCCCTATCACAAAAAATGTTCCTTTGATGTTATTTTCCTGTAATATTTTTAATATTTTTTCTGTAGCTATCGGATCGGGACCGTCATCAAAGGTTAAAGCAACTATTTTTGGTTTATTATTAAGTTTTGCTTCGTGAATTATTTGTCCTTGAAATCTTTGCGGTATTGCAAAAATTAAGGGCTTTTCCATTTCTGGTTCAGGTTTAGTTTGAGCATTTACCTGATTTAATGGCACAAATTGGGTTTTTATTATAATTCCTGTTTTCGCTTTTACTGTAGAATTGCTATTATTTTCTATTAATTCATTAGCGGCAATTATCTGATAATTTATTTTATAAAAACTCATAATTGCTCCTGCTATCATACTTGTTAAAGCCTGTCTCTTATACACATCTGACGCTGCCGACGATACTCCT
>CAWUOF010000771.1:0-1915 GCA_963923765.1 uncultured bacterium
ATGCCATGCTGAAAATGGGCAACCCTGGGGCAGTATATTTTGTTGATGATAATTTTGTAGGCGATCGTCGCGCCCTAACTAAACTATTACCACCCCTTATAGAATGGCAAAAAGCTAATGGCTACCCCATTCAATTTGCCTGTGAAGCTACCCTCAACCTAGCCCAAAGCCCCAAGCTTTTAGAAATGATGCGGGAAGCCTATTTTTGTACAGTATTCTGCGGTATAGAAACACCAGAAACCGACGCTTTACAAGCTATTTCTAAAGACCATAACCTGAGTATGCCCATATTATCAGCCATCAAAACTTTAAACGACTATGGCATGGAAGTAGTATCAGGCATCATCATAGGATTAGATACAGACACCCCAAAAACAGCAGATAACATTCTCGAATTTATCCGGCTTTCTCAAATTCCCATGTTAACAATTAACCTACTCCACGCTTTACCAAAAACTCCTTTATGGCGGCGTTTAGAAGCAGAAAATCGCCTAGTTTTTGATGAAAATAGAGAATCAAACGTTAAGTTTTTAATGCCCTACGAAGAAGTATTAGAAATGTGGCGACACTGTATTACTACCGCCTACAATCCGGAATTTTTATATCAACGTTTTGCCTATCAAATGCAGCATACCTATCCAAATCGTATCGCTGTTCCTAACAGCCCTGAACGCGCTTCTTGGGCAAATATCCGTAAAGGATTAACCCTATTATGGAATATTATCTGGCGTATTGGTGTATTTAGTGACTACCGCCAGCATTTTTGGCAATTAGCTAAACCAGCTTTAAAAGTAGGCGACATAGAAAGTATCATTCATGTCGGGTTAGTTAGTTATCATTTAATAGAATTTACTCGCCAATGTGCGCGAGGAGAAGAATCAGCTTCTTTCTATTCCCAAAAACTACGTAATCAAGCTGAAGAATTTGTCAATATTACCCGTTAAATGATAAATTTGATAGGGTGCATCTCATAAAAAACCTAGTTTCCTGAAATAATTAAAAACAGGAAACTTCACAAAATCATCACCGTAATGGCGACTACTATACCTCTAAATCTATGAACCAAGTTATCATCGAAAATCCCATCATTAATTCTGCTTTCTCTGAACCAAAACGCCACTTTCGCTTTGATGAGGACGGTATTACAGATTACATCCTTAATTTCCGCCGCATCAGTCATTATTTTATCCCCATTGCTCAACCCAAAAAGAAAAGTAAACCATTAGAACTAGATTTAGGTGAATGGACACAAGATAGGGTAGAAGAAAATAAATTTATTAATCAAATACGCGAGAAAATTAGTATCTGGAGACGTGGAGGTTATCTTTATGTTACTCCGACTACTAAAAAATTACTGGAATATTGGAATAATCCTGATAGAGAACGTAAATTATATTTCTGTCAAATTGAAGCCTTAGAAACCGTTATTTATATCACCGAAGTTGCTAAAAAAGTCGGTGATAACTGGATAGAAAATTACCTCAGACAATTTAACGCGGATGCTAACCCCTTACTGTTTCGGATGGCGTGTAAAATGGCTACAGGAAGCGGTAAAACCGTCGTTATTTCTATGCTGATAGCGTGGCAGACTCTCAATAAAATAGCTAATCCTCAAAATAATAAATTTACCGATGCTTTTTTAATTGTCACTCCCGGAATTACTGTTAAAGATCGCCTGCGGGTTTTACAACCTAATGACTCTGAAAATTATTATAAAAAACTTGACCTAGTACCACCAGATTTAATGCCAGAATTGGCAAAAGCTAAAATAGTTATTACTAATTATCATGCTTTTAAACTAAAAGAAATTAATTCTGCCGCCAAATTAACTAAAGATATTCTCAATCAAGGGAAAAAAAGTGCTTTTACCGAAACACCCGACCAAATGGTAAGGCGAGTTTGTAAAGGTTTAGGC
>CAWUOF010000772.1:0-1913 GCA_963923765.1 uncultured bacterium
GCTCCCTTTCCCCCCTGCTCCCCTGCTCCCCTGCTCCCTTTCCCCATAATTACTATTAATTCAATTCCTCAATAGTAGCTCTAAAACCATTACGAATCATGTTTTCTAGCATTCTATTCGCTTTCTCCTGTTCGTTTTGTTTATATGCTCCTACTTGCATAACTTCGCGACCATTATAAATACGACGGAAGGCGTCAGGAACTAGCGATCGCACTTTGGCTTCATCCCTAGCACTATTAGCTTCTACTATCACTCGATAACGCAAGCCTAACATATTAGCGCGATTAGGCGGCGGTGGAGGTTCTTCTCCACTACGTGAATTATTATTAAAAGTAGATGTCCCAGAGGAACTTGCAGGAATCACAGGCCCAGGAACAGGCAATAAACCTGGAGCAAGTTTTGGTAATTCTGGTGTTATTTTAGATCCATTTGTATCTGTTATATTATCTGGTGATGGTGAAACTACTTTGGCTTGGGGTGTAGGTACAGGAATTTGAATTGAATTTATTTGTGTATTACCTGCTGAAGCCAGGGGAGGACGAGAGGCGATCGAATTAACAGATAATGGTGTGGAACGATTTATTGAATTAGGTGGCGGCACCCGAATATTTATAGCATCTCCAGAATTACCTGGAGATGCCGGAATTACTGTTACATTAGGTAAATTTAAAGATGAAATATTAGGGGGAGATTGTGGTACTGAAGATATATTATTTAATGGCATAACTAGATCTGTTCTACCACTTAAATCTACTCTTCCCTCTAGGCGAGAATTAGATAATTGATTACCAAAAGCGGGTATAATTTGACGAGATGCTTTTGCATTAATATCTAAGCGGCGATTGTTACGAAAAATATTACCGCCTTCTTCTTTGCTAGTCCCTACATCTGGTTGAGCATTGGCGATCGTCACTAAACCATCTTCCAAATTACCTTCAATTATATTATTTCGCAAAATAGGTCGCGCATTGCCTTGGGCAACAATTCCCGATCGATTTTGTATAATACGATTTCCTATTAAAATTGGTGCGCCATTCTGAGCGATATTAATACCATATCCGGTTTTTTCAAAGACATTATCTCGTAATTCTGCCTGGGAAGTGCCGTAAATTGTAATACCATTTGCACCATTTTGGGCAAAATAATTTCCCCGAATAATCGGGGCACTACTTCCAGTAACGGATATGCCATCATGGGTGTTACTAATAAAGGTATTATTAGTTATCATTGGGCTACTAGATTCAATCCATAACCCGTAACCTCGATCGTTAGGGTTGGTAACTGTTACCCCGGTTAAAACTGCTTGATTTTCTGCCAAAATCGTTATATTTTGACTCGCAAAAGTGGGACTAATAAACGTGCCACCACCATTAATAATTATGCTATTACCTCGACTATCGCGATCGCCCTGAATTGTCACCTGAGATTTTAGTTTTAACGGAAAAATCTCCCCAGTTTCACTATTATATATACCCGGAGCTAATATAATCATTGTATTAGCTGTAGCCTGACTTAACGCATAGGTAATAGTTTTTAAAGGGTTATTTTGGCTGCCATTATTTGGTGTATCCTTACCATTTCTGGAATTGACAAACAAAATATTTGCCTGTGCCAATAATAGCGGGGAAGAATTATCGGCCAAATATTGGTTTTGGCTGATATCTGCTGCGGCTACGCTGGGTAAATGCCAAAATATTGCACTAGCAGCTAGTCCCAAACCTGTTACACTTTTAAATTTCTGGAGATTTATGCTCATAAAAGTATTAGCAATCTTCATCATTAACAAATATAGCAATATTCAACCCGAAAAATTTTATTTAAGTAAATAAAATCTTTAAGTCATTTTAGATTAATTTTTATTGGCATAAATAATGTAATCATGTTATAAACACATGGTAATTTATGCATGATTT
>CAWUOF010000773.1:0-1911 GCA_963923765.1 uncultured bacterium
GTTGCGCTTTAGCGCCATTATTGCGTTGTTGCGATCGTTGTTGCGCTTTAGCGCCCAAATAACCCATAAACACAAATCCCACATATTCTCATAATTAAAATAATATTTTTTACACCTAATACACCCATAAACAAAAAATCTACCAATAAAAACCTTGGTAATGATCTATGACTACCACCATCTACACCATCCTCGAAGAATTTAGAAAAACAGCCACCTCCACAAGAGACTTAGGCGATAAATTTGAACGATTAATATTACAATACTTACAAACAGATCCTATTTACAAAGAACGGTTTAGTAAAGTTTGGCTGTGGATGGATTTTCCCAAACGAGGTAACTTACCAGATACAGGCATTGATTTAGTAGCAGAAGAAAGAGATACCGGCGAATATTGTGCAATTCAATGTAAATTTTATGAATATACCCATACTTTAGAAAAAAGTGATATAGACTCATTCTTTACCGCTTCAGGAACAAAATTATTTAGTCATAGAATCATAATTGCTACTAATTACAAATGGAGTATCCACGCTGAAAATGCCCTAAAAAATCAGCAAATACCTGTTACTCGTATTACTCTTTATGACTTAGCCAATAGTCCCGTTGATTGGAGTGAATTTAGTCTTGAGAAAAAAACACTTAAATTAAAACCGAAAAAGTCAATTAGACCCCATCAAATTAAAGCCTTAGAAGCCGTAATTAATGGTTTTAAAGAATCAGATAGGGGTAAATTAATTATGGCTTGTGGTACAGGAAAAACCTTTACTTCCCTAAAAATTGCCGAACAAATTACTAATCAAATTACCAATAATGAAAAATCGGTTAGTAAGCGTAGTCGAACTATAATTTTATTCTTAGTACCTTCAATTTCTTTATTATCTCAAACCTTAAGAGAATGGACAGCCGAGACTGAAATTAATTTCCATAGTATCGCCGTTTGTTCTGATGCTAAAGTCGGCACCAGAAAAACTAAAAATAATGATGATAATGCTGATATAACCGTTAATGATTTAGCCTTTCCCCCCACAACTAATGCCCAAAATATTATTAATAATTATCAGGCGAGTGGTCAAAATTTAACTGTTATTTTCTCTACCTATCAATCAATACAAGCTATATCAGACGCCCAGAAAAAAGGTTTACCAGAATTTGACTTAATTATCTGTGATGAAGCCCATCGAACCACAGGAATTACCATTTCTGGGGAAGATGAATCTTATTTTACAAAAGTGCATAATCAAGATTTTATCCAGGGGAAAAAGCGTCTTTATATGACTGCTACTCCTAAAATTTTTAGTGATGATAGTAAAGTACAAGCACAGGAAAATGACGCTTTACTTTGTTCAATGGATGATGAAAGTTTATATGGTAAAGAATTTCATCGCTTAGGCTTTGGTGAAGCTGTAGCAGATGGGCTATTAAGTGACTATAAAGTAATGGTTTTAGCAGTAGATGAAAAATATGTTAGTGCTACTTTCCAAAGACAATTAGCTGATGCTGATAACGAGTTAAATTTAGAAGACGCTGTTAAAATTACAGGTTGTTGGAATGGGTTATCAAAACGCATGAAAACAGAGGAAGGAATAGAAGATGATACCCACCCCATGAAACGGGCTGTAGCTTTTTCCCGTAGTATTAAAGATTCTAAAAAAATTGTTGATTTATTCAGTAAAATTGTCAATCAATATCGAAAATTAAATCCTGATGATGACACTTTATTACATTGTGAATTAGATCATGTTGACGGTACTCAAAACGCTTTAGAACGAACAAATAAATTAGAATGGTTAAAAGCTGATACTAGCAATGATGGTAATATTTGCCGAATTTTATCAAATGCCCGTTGTTTATCGGAAGGAGTTGATGTACCTGCTTTAGATGCTGTTATGTTTTTAAGCCCTCGTAACT
>CAWUOF010000774.1:0-1898 GCA_963923765.1 uncultured bacterium
TAATTTTTATAGTTAAAGTTTAAAAAAAATGAGGAGGCATAAAATAAACCCTCCTCTATTGTACTGTATATTTTGTCGGAGTTTAATAATAACTGCCAGACTTACGATAATGAACAGCAGTTAAACCTGTAGACTGGAGTAGATGTCCATTTTCGACTATGGCATAAATTACCCAATGATCTCCGCATTCCATCCGGTTTTCAACCCGACATTCTAAATAGGAAAGAGCGCCTTTAAGTATATGACAGCCATTACTAGCTAATTCTGTGTCTATACCCACAAAGCGATCTTCTCCGGGCGCAAAATTTTTCATAAAATGCTTGCGTAACTGTTTGCCTTCCGCCAATATATTCAGGACAAATTGATCACCTATATGCATAAGAGATTCGATCGATCTTTCTTTGGCTACAGCGACAGTAATGCCGGGAGGATTAAAAGTTGCTTGAGATACCCAAGAAGCCAACATTGCGTTACTTACATCACCACGATGGGCTGTAACTACACAAAGAGAACCGACTAAACGCCCCATAGCTTGTTCAGTGCGATCGGCTTGAGTTCCACTCGTTGAAGGGCGAGGGGCACGCAATTTTTGGGATTTTTTTAACTCTTGAGCAAAATCTGTGCCCGCGTCTTTACATTCTTGCAAGATTACATCAGTAGGTTTAAATTTCACCCGAATTGGTTGAAATCCTAATTTATAACCTGCATCTTGCAATTTATTTTCTAACAAATCAATCGCTTCTCCACTCCAGCCATAGGAACCAAAAACCCCTGCTAATTTGTTTTTAGAAGCAGTAGATAGAATAATTCCCAAAGCTGTATTAACTTGGGTAGGAGCATGACCACCAAGGGTAGGAGAACCTATTATAAATCCATCACATTTTTCTATTACTGCTTGAATTTCTCCGGGTTCGGCTATTTCGCAGTTAATAGATTCTACTGCTACTCCGGCTTTAGTGATGCCTTTAGCGATCGCTTGGGCTAAAGTAGCTGTATTGCCGTAGGCAGAAGCATAAACTAACGCTACTGTTAAATCTTGATTATTTTGTTGTTGACTCCATTCTCGATATAATTTGGTAATTTCTGTGAATCCATATTGCACGATCGGTCCATGACCGGGAGCATAAAATTTAACAGGTAAATCTGCTACTTTATCTAAAGCTGTTAACACTTGTTTAGATTGGGAAGCGTGGAGACAATCATAATAGTAACGACGATCTTCATTATAAATTTCCCAGCCTTCATCGAAGACTTGATCACCGCAAACATGGGCACAGAAAAATTTATCTGTAAATAAGATTTGAGTAGCAGTATCGTAGGTAAACAAACCATCCGGCCATTTCGGAGTAGGTGTGGTGATAAAGCGCAATTGATGGCCTTTACCTAGATCTAAAGTTTCTTCTCCCCTTACTACAGTAATTTTTAATTCTTGTTCGGGAAATTCCGATCGCAGTGCAAGTTCACAAGGTTTTGAACAAACAAAAGTTATCTGTGGTGCTATTTCTAATAGTTTTTTCAGGGTTATACCCCGATTTGGGTTAAAATGACCGAGAATTATGTAATCTATTTTGCTAATATCCAAACGGCTTTGTAATTGTTTTAGATAAATTTCTGTAAAGGATTCGCCGGGAGGATCTAACAATGCTATTTTATCGCCTTGAATCACAAAAGAATTAGCTGTAGTACCTTTTTGTAAGGAGTATTCTACTTCAAATTTTAATCTATCCCAAGTACGCGATCGTAATGCGAAGGTATCCGCAGCAATAAGAATTGCTTGTAAATCTCTTGGTTTATTTACCTGATTTGGTGCAAGGATAGTTTCTGGCATGGGTTTTAATTGGTAAAGGTGAAAAGATAAGATTTTAGATTAATGAATAAGGGGGCAGGGGAGAATTGGG
>CAWUOF010000775.1:0-1897 GCA_963923765.1 uncultured bacterium
AACTGTTCCATTACATCCCCAGGACGTTTTTCCGAATAGCTAATATTTTTGGCTTCAAACAATTTTATCAAATAGTGTTTATGAAACTGAGCATGAGTATTAAAGTTATCATACTTACCCATTAACTCTGGGCAATTGACTGACACATCATAAAAACGAGTACAATCTAACAAAGGAATGCTTTCGGGATTTCTTAAATAAATTTTTCTATTACCTAGAAACCAAGTTTCTATACAACGATTTTGGATGATGATCGCAAGCTGGGTATTTCCCATATCAATGTTTTTACTTTGTAATAGATCGTAGATTTCCTGTTTGCTATCAGTAACGTTTCTCTCTTCCGCATCTAAACAAATAACTAAGTAATCATACTTTCCAACTGAACGGATATCTTCAATCGCATTAGGAATATGATTGTAAATGGAAGGGTTTCCTTCACCACTAATCAAATAATAGTTATTTTTAACTACCTCATCGTAATTTTTTACTCGTTGTAATTCTGGTAAAAGGTATGCTAGCCAAGCTGGATAAACCTTTTTTTCGGTACTGTTTCCCTCCACAAGAAAGTATAGATTCATCAAACTTTAATTCCTTCACTGTATTCTTCAAGATTAATCAATTGTAGAAAAGCTTGATGCCTAGATTTGCCAAGGTT
The DNA here is from genome assembly GCA_963923765.1 of uncultured bacterium. GTDB lineage: Bacteria > Cyanobacteriota > Cyanobacteriia > Cyanobacteriales > CAWUOF01 > CAWUOF01. The sequence goes on from CAWUOF010000775.1 coordinate 656, forward strand.
GAAATCCTTCGCATCTCTCGCAGTTACGACACCACCTTGACGAGTAACTATTTTCCAATATTCCATCCCGATTTTATTTATAATATACGGGTGATGGCTAGTAATTATAAACTGTAAATTTCTGTCTTCAAACAGTAAATCAGTTAAAACGTCTATACAGTTTACTCCTAAACTATTTTCAAATTCATCTATCAAAATGACGCTTCCTTCAGCACATAAATAAAGGTCGCTAATGTGCATAAGCGTTTTAAACATTCCCGACGATATTCGAGCTTGATTTATCCAATTATTTACTCCTTTTTCTTTTATATATATGAGAGGGTAATCTGTTAAGGCTAAATGTATACTTTCTCCCTCAAAAATTTTTAATTCGATATCTTCTACTTGGGTAAATATTTCTAAAAAAGCTTCTTTGATTTTTGCAAATATTTCAGGAGCATAGTTGTAGGCTAATGCTAATTTAATTTGGGTAGGAATATTACTAGCTTTAATTTTTGGCAAAGAATCATACTTTTCTAACAAAACTCTGTAACTGATTCCATGAAATCCATGCTTGGAACTGGCATGATCTTCATAAATTATTTTATTAAAAGCCGCTTGAATTGGTGCTATATCCTCCTCTTCACTAAACATCTGAATTACACTTTGAAATGGGGATAGCTTTGGCAGAGTATTACCCTTGAATTTGGTTTCTGTACGATCCCTTTCAAAAATCAATTTTTCATTTACCCATAAATATTCGTTAATAATCCTGAATTTATTTTTTTCAAGTTCTTCATTTTCAGTTATTAAATTGTTGATTTCCTGATTTTGAAACTTTCCTTTCCACCGACACTCTATATGCGCTTCATTCAAAAAAATAACATCCCATTCTACCCCGTTTAAAGAGCTACCTTCAGCGATTTTTCGCAAATCCAATATGGATTCTAAGATTTCTGTTTTACCAACGCCTGATATACCAACTAATAAGGTTAAATTAGAAAATTGAATGGGATTATACCGCCACTCCAGTTTGCGATCGCCATAAGTAATTTCTTTAATTTTCATGGTTTAGAGCCAATTAGATAAAATTTTTCACACTCCTATTATAGTTTAAACTGTAGGCTGTAGGGTGCGTCAGATAGCAGAATTTTGGTTGCGATCGCTAATTTTATTGGTCTGACGCACCCTACTTTATCTCAATGACAGTATATAGTTGGAAATTCATGTTACCTTCCTGGTATAATCAACTTAAGTCACTTA
>CAWUOF010000776.1:0-1894 GCA_963923765.1 uncultured bacterium
TGATGGTCGTGATGATGGTCGTGATGATGGTCGTGATGATGGTCGTGATGATGGTTATTACCGGCAACTGCTGCTAGACGGAATTTACACATTTCGCAATTCATTTGTACTTGTCCGAGTTGAGTTTCTATTTCTCTTTCTCGTAATAGGGAAAGTAGTTGAGGTTGAATACCCATTTCTGGTAGACAAGTCATGGCAATTTCTGGATATTCTGCTTGTTGTTGGGCGGTAATATCAAAAATCTTTTTAACTAAAAGCCCAGTAAACAGAAAATAGGGTAAAACTATGATGCGTTTGGGCTGATAAAAACGGGCGCGTCGGAAACCTTCTTCTAGTCTAGGATGGGTAATACCGATAAAGCAGGTTTCAACGGTATGATAGCCGCTACCTTCCCAGAGTACCCTTGCCATTTTATAGGTGTCGCCATTAGCGTCAGGGTCGCTGGAACCTCGCCCAACAAATAGTAGGACTGTTTCAGAACGATCGATCTGTGGGTCATCAATTTGACTGAGACGCGATCGCCACAAATCTATAATACTGGGAGTAATGCCAAAGTGCCGTCCGTAGTGAAATTTAAGTTGGGGATGGCGCGATCGGGCGCGATCGAGTTCGTTGGTAACGTCAAATTTATTATGCCGCGCTGCAAATAATAGTATTGGTAGTACAGAAAATTCCGTATAACCTGCTTCTACACAGCGATCGATCCCTTCCTGGATACTTGGGCCTGTAAGTTCCAGAAAACAAGGTACTACTGGGCGAGAATTATCCAAAGTTTGATAGGTATTGACAAAATCTAAAAAAGCTTGACGTCCATCTTCATCTCTGGTCCCGTGACCTATGGCTAAAAGCGGGCGTTGTAGCGGTAAAGGTGGTAATTCTGGCAGAGAAACGGTGGATAAATTAGAAATATTTGTTGTCGGCATCAATTAAATTTCCTTTCCTGTGCAACGCAGGAAATAGGGTGTTCTCTTAATATGTAGGTGTTCTGGCTTTACAATTTTAAGGTGTAATTTGCTTACAGTTGCGGCACAGCCCCGGACTTACACCGGTGTTTCCCTACGTTGTTAAGGGGTTTTAATGGCTGTATTATATATTAAATTTAAAATTAAATTTAGATTATTTCAATAATTCGATCGATTTTAATCCCACTATGAGTAAATTATTTAGACTCTCTATATATTTGTAACAATAATGTTTAAGTTTTTATTATTAAACACAGAGTACACAGAGGGCACAGAGTCAATGAGAGTCAATGAGAGTAAAAATATAAGAAAGCAGGAAATAACACAGATATAATATAATTTCAAAAGGTGTATCTTAAAAATGTAAAAACCGTTGTTGCGCTTTAGCGCTCTTAGTGGACTATCCCTAAAAATTATAGATATTTGTATAGGCAAAAAATTTTTTTTTGCAAATATGAAATGCACTCATTTCAAAGATAGTAAATGTCAGAGCTATTTTCATAATTTCTTTAAATAAAGCTTGGAAAATATCAAAACGATTGATAACAGCAAAATTTATGAGAGGTGTAGTATTAGAAATAACTGGCATTACCAAACACCTTTTTTAATTGTGTTCATATCTTCATATAACTCTTTTTCGTTGTAATGGCGATCGATATTTTTTTGTCCTAAAAGTTGCTGAAATTCCCATACTGATAAATTAGCTAAATGACGTGCTTGACCAAAAGTAAAAATATTTTTGGTGTATAATTGTACAGCCATTTCTTGTCTGATTGCTTGTTCACCTTGACTGAGAGAATCAGGGGATATTTCTATATTAATTGGTTCAACAAATTTATTAATCATTGACTCATACTCAAAAGTTTTTGGGTAGGTTGCTGTAAGCATTACTATTTTATCTGTCTCTTATACACATCTCCGAGCCCACGAGA
>CAWUOF010000777.1:0-1891 GCA_963923765.1 uncultured bacterium
TCACCACCTAAAGTATGTAGCAGAGTACTAGTATCTATATGCCAAACTTTAATAGTTTTATCGGTACTACTGGCAATAATTTGACTATTTGGGCTAATAGCAATAAGTCTTACTGTTTCTGAATGACCGGGTAAAGTTTTTCGTAATGTCCCATTATTGACATACCAAATTTTAATAGTACCATCATAGCCGCCACTAACCAACATTTGGCCATCAGCACTAATGGCCACAGAACTAACTCCGCTAGTGTGGGCTGTAATAGAATTGATTAATTTTCCTTTATCAATATACCAGGGTTGTAAAGGGCCATCATTGGGATTAGAAGGGATCGATCGCCCTTCCGGATTAAAAGAAACATTAGCAAATGACCAAGAATTACCTGAAAATGTTTTTAAAGGCAAATCGTCTGGATTAAAATCTGGATTTTCTTGATTTCCCAAACGCCAAATTTGAATTTTGCCATCAAAACTACAACTAGCTAAAGTTTGCCCATCAGCACTAATAGCTACTGGATAAGAAAAACTCAGCAAGCCAGTTAGGGGACGTAACCATTTTTTATTTTCTGATGTGGAAGTAAAAGATTCTATATAATTTCGTAATCCGCCACTATATAATAACTCTTCAATTCCTATATCGGCTTTATCATCATGCAAAATTATTCTATTAGTTGGTAAAAATCCAGCTAAAATCAGATTAGCTTCGGATGGATCTTCTGTTAAATCTTCTGGGATTAAAACAAATGTTATTATAGCATTTGCTTTCACATCCTCTGCGGTAATGCACCATTGTAACTTATCTATATTACCAATACCTAGTTTTACCTGAATGCCAATATTTGCATCTGTTTGTAGGGTAAAATTCCGTTTAGTTTCAGCTTGTTGTGCCGGAGTAACAGTCGTAATTAAACCATCTAAATAATTTAATACCACTTCTTCTGCTAATTTTTCCTGTAAGTGATGCATTAAAACTTCTCGCACTGGCAGATTTTGTTCTGACTGTAAAACTAATTTACGACAAAATGTGCGAATTTGTTTTAATCTGTGACCTGAAATTGATATTATTTCACTATGATGTCCTCTAATTTGACTTTTGAGCAGATTTGTCAAATCAGATTTTAGTCTAACTATAAAGTCAGCTTGTTGAGATTTTAGGGGTATAGTCCAGTCCATGTCAGGGTTTTAAGATTTTGCCGTTAATTTTAATTGCAAAAGTTATTTGCCAAGATATATTAAATATTTGTTTTAATAGTTTACTTATTTAGGGTAATGTTTTGAGATTACTTTTAATTTGGGCCAGAAAAACTGACAAGGCCACTTCAATTATACTGTTTTCTTCCTCCTTAGCATTTTATCCGGTAATAAAATTGATATCTTGTTACTGTTTAATTCAGGGTAATATCTCATGTAATTGGGGATAATGGATGGGATATTTGGGCCATAATTAGGGTGGGTTGGCTATGCACAAAAATAATAGTATGTCCCAGATGGTTAAACTACTAATAATAGCTAATATGAGGGGTTGATTGTTCATAGTTATTTCCTTAAGCATATCTTTTATAGCAGTTTATTGGAATTATTAACAGGTTTTTTGCATGATTTTTAATTTATAAGTATTATTAAGAGTTGTTGATAATATATCAGATATTGGTAATAGTTGCTTTTTGAGCGGTTTTTTATGTTATTTATAAATTTTCATCAAAAAAATGATCGTTATACTGGATTTTTATAGGAAAAATTTAAATAAATTTAATAATTTTTAATGTATTTTAGTATTTTAGCTAAGGCCAAATGATTGTAAATTAGAAAAATCAATAAATTTTAATATGAAAGCTGGAAATCTATATATAGTAGGAACTCCCATCGGTAATTTAGAGGATATGACTTTTCGGGCA
>CAWUOF010000778.1:0-1883 GCA_963923765.1 uncultured bacterium
TGGGGATTATTAGTATCCCACGATTCCCAAAACCGATTTATTTACGAACAAGAATTAAAATTAGTACAACTGGTAGTAGATCAATTGGGAATAGCTTTAGCCCAATCTATTTTACTAAGTTCTGAACGCGATCGAGCCGGAAGAGAAACCACCGTTAACCGAATAGCTACTTTACTGCACGCCCTCCCCACCATAGAATTAAAAACAGCTTTTGAAGAAACAGTAGCCGTATTTGGAGGTTCTGGAGGCCGCCTTTATGTTGCCCCAAACAACGATAGCATAGCAGAACTATATACCTGTGGCATTCAACCCAGTTTAAATTATGTAGAAGACTCAGGAAAAATCCTAGAAGAGCATCCTAACTGGCAAAATTATTTTGCTCTGAATCATAACTTTAATAAAGGGGGGAAACAGATAGCAATAGCAGATTTATATAAAGACGCACAATTAGGTAAACTAGCCCTAGCATTTTCCCCTACACACATTCGCGGTTTGTTGGTAATTCCCCTACAATATCGACAACAATTTCTAGGATTTTTAACTATATTTCGCGATGAAATAGATACAGAAAGATTATGGGCAGGACATTTTGATACAGATCAAAGATTAAGTCAACCCCGTAAATCTTTTCAAGTATGGCGAGAACTCAAAAAAGGTCAAGCTCGACAATGGACAGAACAGGAAATTGAATTAGCCCTAGCTTTAGGACATCAATTTTCTATGGCAATTCAACAACATCAACTATACCAACAAGTACAAAAATTAAATAGTAATTTAGAACATCAAGTAGAAGAACGAACAGCGCAATTAGAAAAACAATTGCAAGTGGCTCGCGTGTTAGGAAGATTAGCTGAACAAATTCGCCGGACATTGAATTTAAAAACTACCCTGCAAACAATAGTTCGGAAAGTACAACAGTTATTTAACAGCGATCGAGCTTTAATTTACCAATTTAAACCAGACCGATCGGGAGAAATAATAGTAGAAGAAGTAAAAGGAAATTGGTCTTCAGTTTTAGGAATTAAAGCGCCAGGAACTTGTTTTCCAGAAGACTATACTAATTTTTATATACAAGGTCGAGTGCAGGCAAATAACGATATTTCCCAAGGAGATTTATCACCTTGTCATCGGGAATTTTTGCAAGAATTACAAGTAAAAGCAAATTTAATCGTACCGATCGCAATGGGTAATCATCTATGGGGCTTATTAATTGTCCATGAATGCAATAGCACAAGAAATTGGCAAGAAACGGAATTAGATTTACTCAAACAATTAGGAAATCAAGCCGCGATCGCAATTCAACAAGCTGAACTTTATGAAAAAAGCCGCACTGCTGCCGCCCAAGCTGAAGAAAAAGCCCAAGAATTAGCCCGGACATTAAACGATCTCCAACAAACCCAAGCCCAACTCATTCAAACCGAAAAAATGTCGGGTTTAGGTCAACTTGTAGCCGGTGTTGCCCATGAAATTAACAACCCAGTTAACTTTATTTATGGCAATCTTTCCCATGCTACTAACTACATCCAAGATTTGCTAGATTTAGTAAATCTTTATCACCAATACTATCCCAATCCTCATCCAGAAATTATTGATTTTTACGAACAAATAGAGCTAGATTTCTTAATAGAAGATTTACCAAGAATTTTATCTTCTATGCAAATAGGTGCAGAAAGAATTCGCCAGTTAGTATTATCCTTACGAAATTTCTCCCGCCTTGACCAAGCAGATATGAAATTAGTTGATATCCACGATGGTATCGAAAGTACTCTGGTAATTTTACACCACAGATTAAAAGCAAAACCAGGTAGTATGCCAATTCAGATAGTTAAAGAATATGGCAATTTACCCCCAGTAGAATGTTATGCAGGTCAACTGAATCAGGT
>CAWUOF010000779.1:0-1879 GCA_963923765.1 uncultured bacterium
AGGTATTATTGCATCTTATCATACTTTTGTACAAACCATAGCACGTAGCGCTATATTAATAATTTTTGCAGTGGCAATTTAGGCTCAATTCAGGATAAAATGCCAAAGTTATTTAAAATTGTTGGGTTAACCCTGCCCACTTGAACAAGTCTACAAATTAACTGTAATGGATGACTACATGACGACAGAAAAAAATAATTTAACAGAAAATTCTTTATGGTCGAAAATATCCCATCAATGGCGAGAAAATTTGCAAATTTTACTGATAGCCTTAGTTTTAGCGCTATTTATTCGCACTTTTGTCGCCGAACCGAGATATATTCCTTCAGCTTCGATGGTGCCAACATTGCAGATAGGCGATCGCCTAGTTGTAGAAAAAATATCTTATTATTTTCGTCCTCCTACTAGAAAAGACATCGTGGTATTTAATCCCCCATTTCGATTGCAAAATGAACTTAGATATGCTAAAGATCAAGCCTTTATCAAACGTATTATTGGTGAATCTGGCGATACTATTAGCATTAAAGATAACCAGGTTTATATAAATAAGAATCCTTTAACAGAAAATTATATAGCCGAGCCTCCTGAATATGAATGGGGACCAAAACAAGTACCAGAAGAAGCAGTTTTTGTCATGGGAGATAACCGCAATCAAAGTTTAGATTCCCATATCTGGGGGTTTTTGCCAAAAAATAATATTATTGGTCGTGCTTGTTTTCGGTTTTGGCCGTTAAATCGGATCGGCTTTATTTAATATGAAATAATTTGCGCGATCGCCTCTTAAAACCGCAAATAATACATTAATTGCGAAGTTAAGTTAGTAGACAATTGCAAACGATTTTGAAAATCGGCTAAATGGCGGTAGGGACCGTAGCGATCGCGATTTTCCACCACCGCCTTAGCTAAAACCAGATCAATTCCAGGAATTTTGGTTAAGTTTTCCACTGAAACACTATTAGCATTAATTTGTTTAATAGTGTCACTACTTGCTAAATCATAGTAGCAAAAACTCAGCAGTGGTTCTAAAGGTTTTAGCCTTGCTACAGGTATAGCGATCGCCGCCGCAATATCTTCTATGCAGTGAAATTGAACACCAGTAGCAGAGATATCTACCAGTGATCGGGCTTGATGTATTGACAACCCAGGTAAACGCAACCAATCATCTACACTAGCTTGATTTACATCTATTTTGATGCCTAAATCCGCAGCTACGGCAATTTCTTCTGCTGATTGTAGACGATAATAAGGATCATTAAGAATCTTGGCTTGAATTGTCCGACGGCGAGCCGTAGATAATAACCAGTTGCCAAAAGTCATAGATATTTTGATAAAAAAATGTAATTTGGGAATTAAAAGGGCAATACCAGATAATTTAAATTATATTATCTAATAATTGTCGCCGCTTTTGTTCAAATTCATATTCTGATATTAGCCCATCTTGGCGTAGTTGATCAAGTTGGCGCATTGCTTCGGCGATCGCCTGTACTCGTTCTGGTGCAAAATTGGTATTTTGGCCCGATGATAAATTTTTGTAATCTATTCCTTGATTAAACTGGTAGTTAAATTCATCATCATCTTGAATTAAATACCATATTGCCTCAAAAACACTAGCCAGATGAGGTATAGGAGTCCAGGAAAAAAGCACATAAATCACACCCCAACGGGTTTGCCCCAAATAAAATTTATGCCATCCTGATATGGGCATCACAAAACTGGCCACAGCTAAAATTGTAGCTAATTTTCGGTTTTTTGGCTTATTTAACATATAATTTAGATATCTCCCCATCAAAAAGGATTTACAATCGATAAAAGCAGGAAGCAATTAACTATTTTTGTATGATAATTAATTTTACTGTTATTTTTATCAGATGTCTATTAT
>CAWUOF010000780.1:0-1878 GCA_963923765.1 uncultured bacterium
TTGAATCAGTATATTTATGGGGAGCATTGTAATTTGCTGATGCTTTTTCTGTTCCTGCTACTATTGCAGCGATCGCTACTCCAATTGCTAATAATGACTTTTTCATGGTTATGTATCTGGGGGGTTAAAAAAGATGATAGATTTTATATGATTTTTAATTAATGTCAATATGAAAAATTTAGATAAGATATCCCTATTATTTTTATTTCTAGGGATAGGCTTTACTCTCTGGGAATTTTCCCCTAAGCTTAGTAATTCTCAAATTCCTGCTATTATTACTAATGATGAAGCCCCAAGCTTTGACTATAAAGTGCTAAACGTTCACGACGGCGACACGATTAAGGTAAAACGGGGCGGTCAAGTTTTAAATGTACGCTTTGCTTGCATTGATGCACCCGAATTAAAGCAGCCCGGTGGTGTGGAGGCACGGGACTATTTAAAATCTTTGATTAGTCGATCGGGTGGTGTAGTTGGGTTAAATATTATTTCAAAAGATAGATACAATCGCAGCGTTGCCGAAGTTTGGGTAAATTTACCCTCAGAAGGTTTTCCCCAAGGTTCTCCTAATTTAGTCCAGTCAGTTTTAGCTAGTGCTGGCATGGTTTATGGATATGAACAATATAAGAAAGATTGCCCTAGCTGGGAAGCTGTGCAAAGTTCAGAATTATATGCAAAGCAAAATAGATTAGGGGTTTGGAAAAATTCAAACTCTCAAAAACCTTGGGAATGGAGAAGGGGCAAAAAATAACAAACTTTTGAAATATTTCAAAAGTTACAAAACATCTTCAGCTTTCCACTTAATGACAATTTCTCCCCCAAGGGCTTCTACAATTTTTTTAAGAGTAGAAACTTGGGCAATATCTGGATTGCTTAAGCATCGATCGACAGTATTATTTACGCTCGTGACAGCTTTATTTTCCTTTTCAGCTATTCTTTTGGCCACTTCATACCTGGTTAGTCCCAAGTTTTCTAACCTTTGTTTTAGGATGTTACTTTTATTAGTTTCCATAGATCTGCTTTCCCCAGTTTTTCTCAAATATAGCAAATATAGCATTGACTGACTATAAAAAATATCTCCCGCTTGATATAGGGGAGATATCCCAGAATGTGTACCTGGCGTTAGAAGGGAATAATTATGTTTTCTGTTCCCTTGAGGATAATTTCAATTTCATGTCGAGTTTCTAAAGTTTCCCAAGGCTCTCGCAATTTCAAGAATTTTTCCTCTATATAGTATTTTCCGTTTTGAACGCGATCGGAAAAAGTAGGATCTTTCAGTCGCGATCGCTTCTGCCAAATTGCCTTGGTAATTAGAATATTGTCGGTGCAGTAACGAATAACTTTCCAATATTTACCCTGTTGCCAGTCAACAGGAGCTAAAGATCCTTCCCCTGATTTTTCTTTCCCTAAGTTTGTTTTGGCAAGTTCATTTAAGCTATAGCCAGGGCGAGTTTTTTTGTATGTATATTGCCGGGGCATTCCTGCCGCCCACCATACTTCCTGCAAAAGATCGTAGTGGGTTTTTATGCTGATGCCGTTGGCTTTGCAGAGGTTATCATCAAAGGCGATCGAGTTGAAGCCAACAATTAGCTCGGCTTCGTTGACTAATTTTTGAAAAGAAGAAAGATTATTTCCTCTGAATATCCATATTTTATCTTGCCAACTTGTCCAGCAGCCGATAACAGAAATTCCCATGTTTTCAAAGTCTCGCCAGCCTTGACAATATTTTAAGTCAGGGTCAAAATTCCCGTCTTTGGGAGGTATGCAATTGATAATTTCGCAGTCATAGATTAGAGTTTTCATTGTTTTTCACCACAGAAATTACGTCAAATCTTATTACCCAAACTTTATCAATACCTTTAAACAATGGCATTGCTAAAA
>CAWUOF010000781.1:0-1870 GCA_963923765.1 uncultured bacterium
AATAAAATTGAGAGGAATTTTTCTAAAGATTGAGAAGGAGTTTCTTTTCTCCATACAGCAGTTGATCGCGCATAATAAATAGGATGGTGAAGGGGCATAAACACAACTTGAGGATGAGGTAGGGCAGCAGCTTCCATCGGCATAATTGCTACTCCTTGCCCTGCGGCAACTAAAGCTATCATAGAAGCATGACTATCAGCAAATGTATGTATATTGGGGATAAAGTTAGCTTTATGGCAAGTATCACGAATGCGATCGTTTCTACCAGGAAAAGTTTCTTCAGACATTCCAATAAAATTTTCCTGCATAATTTCTCTAAGATTAATTGATTTTTGATTGACTAATATATGATTTTCTGGTAATAATGCAGCGATGGGAACTTGTTTAATACATTCAATCAAAAAGTCTTCTGCTAACTCATCTGGTGGATTACCCATAAAAGCAATATCTATTTTATTTTCCCGCAGTTTTTTAACTTGTTCACTTGGCGACATTTCTTGACAACGAATCGGAATTTTAGGATAAGCAACTCCAAAGCGGTGTAAAACTTCTCCTAAAAAACTCTCAAGAATAGTGGGAATATAACCAATAACAACAGGCTGATGTATATTCGCATAATTAGTTTGGATAGTTTGCACCACGATATCAGTACGATATAAAATATCTTGTGCTTGCTCAAGTAAAAATTTTCCAGCTTCGGTAAGTTGGAGTCCATCAGATCGCCTGAGAAATAATACAACACCTAATTCATCTTCAAGATTCTTAATTTGACGACTTAAAGCAGGTTGAGAAATATAAAGTCGTGTAGCAGCACGGCTAAAGCTAAGTTCTTCTGTAACGATAACGAAATACTTAAGATGCCTTAATTCCATAATTGGATATACTTTTCGTATCCCCTGAAATTATAAAAAATTTTTATTTAATTTTATCATAATTCATGGCCGAAAATATAAAAATTTTTAGAATTATAGTTATTTCCAATAAGAATGAGTTAATTAGTACAAGAGTTGACATTTATTTCTAATGCTACACCCTAGAAACCAGGTTATTTCAAAAAAACTGGTTTATTTCTACTCATTCAAAACAGAATTAATCTCATTTTTGTTCATTGTTGCCATCTTAATTGAAGTCACTATATATGACTAATTTTGAGAATGATATATCGAGCCATCAGGCATCCTTGCACCTTCTAAAAAAGCAGTTTGTAACTCAGATATACTAATTTTAGCGCCCTGTAGATTTGCTCCTGTTAGATAAGATTGTGTTAAATTTGCACCACTTAAGCTGGCATTTTTCAAATTAGCGCCACTTAAATTAGCACCACTTAAATCAGCACAAATTAAATTAGCATTACTGAGATTAGCACTACTGAGATTAGCTTTAGTTAAGTTAGCAAAACCCAAATTAGCATGGCTGAGATTAGCATTACTTAGTTTGGTATTACTAAGATTAGCATTATCTAAATTAGCATGGCTGAGATTGGTATTGGTTAAATCACTTTCCATTAAATTAGCTTTACTTAAATTAGCATGAGTTAGATTAATATCTAATAATTCTGCACCAGGACAATCTAAACCTCGCAAAGAAACACCATCTGCATTTAAATCTTGTAAAGCCAAAATTCTCGCATAACTAACTTTAACATTTTGGGCAGCATCAATTGTACCCCAAGCTTGATAATGAAATTGTTTGCGGCGATCGGGAGTTTCTTTAATAAATAAGACTAATGCCAAAATTAAACTAATTGTATCAGCGCCTTCTATAAATTCTGCAATTAAGGGATTTTCATCAGCTATACCAAGAATTCCTAACCATATAATAACAGCAATCATCGCTACTAACCAAACAGGTGCAACCCAAAAAGATTCAA
>CAWUOF010000782.1:0-1868 GCA_963923765.1 uncultured bacterium
ATTTTTAATATTATTGTGGAAATTTATTGTGGAAATTTATTGTGGAAATTTATTGTGGAAATTTTATTGGTGAAAGTAATTATCCATAAGCGGGGCTGATTTAATCGATCGCCCAAAGTGATATTGGGCATATTGACGGAGGATATTTTCTATAGAAAACCAGGCTGTATTAATATCATGTTGGTTAGCTGGGGAATTTTTGGATATTTGTGGTAGTTTAGGTTGGGCTAATTGTTGGAAAATCGCTAATTCTATGGCATTTAGTTTAGCGTTGAGAGTGGGTGGTTTTTCGGGATGAGGGATGGCGGATGAAATATTTTCTATATTTTTATTAATTGCTTTTAAGTTAATTATTCCACCAGTAGCAACACTAAAACCTACTCGCCAGTTGGTTTCGCTAAAGTTGGGAGTGATAGGATATCCAGTGAGACAGCAAATTTGTACTTGGGGGGCAATTCCTGCTAAGACTAGCAAATGAAATATGGCATGGGTCAAGTGAGCGATCGCGTTTTCTTTACCAGATTTTTCTATACGGGTTAAATGTTCGTTCAATAAGCCATATAATTCTTCCTGGGGTTGATTACTTAAAGCTTGACAAAGGACAATTTCGGCTAAATATTGACCTGCTGCTAGTTTTCCCAAATCTTTAGCTAATCCTGGATAAGATGCTAAAGTTTCTGCTTGGGTGATTTTATCCAGCGATCGCCCTTGGGAGAGTAAAAGCTGATTAACTACAAATAACCCACTTCTGCCGCTAAGTTGAGAGTAGGATTTTCTGGCCCCAGGTGCGACGGCTCTAATTAAGCCATATTCTTTGGTTAAAATGGTTAATAGGCGATCGGACTCACCTAGAGGTATGCCTTTGAGATTAATTCCTGTTGCTTGATAAGTTCGACTCATTATCTTTGATTTATTATCCTTGCTGCTGGCTGGATATTTCAGATGGTGAAGGAAAATAATGTATTGTGATTATTATTCTTCTTCTGGGTCGATCTCTAATTCCCTATCTGATTTTTGTTCTTGCTGCTGTCGTATTAACTGTACTCCGCGTGATGTACCCAGGCGTGTTGCACCAGCTATAATTAAATCTATAGCTTGTTCTAAGGTCCGAATTCCTCCAGAAGCTTTAATTCCTACTTGTCCCTTGGTAATTTGTTTCAGTAAGCGTACATCGGCTACTGTTGCGCCACCAAACCAGCCGGTGCTAGTTTTGAGGTAGGCTACGCCAGCATCCATACAAATTTCTGCTGCTAATTTTTTTTCGGCGGTAGTTAGTTGGGTTGTTTCTAAAATTGCCTTGACAGTTTGACCAGTTTCTTCGCAAATTTCGGCAATTTCTCGGTGGACATCATTAGTTTTGCCAGCTTTTAATAGTCCTAAATTAATTACCACATCTAATTCTGTTGCACCATTTTCTACGGCTTCTTGGGCTTCATATAGTTTGGCGGCGGCTGTGCTTGCCCCGGTAGGAAAGCCTATGACTGTGCAGACTTTGGGCTTTTTCCCTTGGAGTAAATGGGTAGCTTGACGCACGTAGGTAGGATAAACACATACTGTGGGAAATTGCAATCGATCGGCTTCTTCGCACCACTGCTGTACTTTATCTGGAGTGGCAGAGGGAATTAATAGGGAATGATCGATATATGCAGAAATTTCAATTTCTTGCTGGGTTCCAGCCATTGCTTCTCTACCTGTTACCTATAGTTATTTTTTATCCGATTTCTCAGAAAATTTAAACATATTTTACATTATTCCTATATTTTTTTGTGTTTTTTAGCTAGGCTTGGACTAATTTGGGCATGGCCAGAAGTCGGTTTTTTAAAACCAAAAAGTCGGGTTTCTATTAGAAACTCGACTTGTAAATACGA
>CAWUOF010000783.1:0-1866 GCA_963923765.1 uncultured bacterium
CAAGGAGTATCGTCGGCAGCGTCAGATGTGTATAAGAGACAGTATCTACTCCCGTTAAAATCTAGTTTATTTACAAATATTTAAAATCCATCCTTTTTACCAATCATCTTGGCGAGGTTTTCTTCTTTCTAACCAATCATCATTATCTATTTCATCATCATAATAATCTATTTCTGCTAATACGGGTTCTTTTTTTGATATTTCTTCTAGGGGTATTATATTATTATTTTCCTCTAAATATTCTCTTTCTTCCTGGGGAAAATTAGCTTTTAAAGGTTCAACAACTTTAGCTATAGCATCTTTAACAAAAGCCTTAATAAACTCATCACGGCGGGTAAGTTGAAACTGACGTTGCACTACTTCAGTAATACCACCATCTCCCCAGTCTTGATCATGGCGGAAATATTCAATAAAACTTTTACCAGCAATGCGGGTAAGATAGGCGGCAGTAACTCCTTGAATTGCTTTACCTACTAATATAGTAGCGACATGGAATTGGAGGGCTGTAGAAATTAGTTCGATCGCCCCTTTAACTATACCTAAACTCGCCAAAGTTTTACCTAAAGATAAAGCTAATTCTCTTCCCCGTTCAACATTTAATTCACAGTTATAAATTTTACCAATTTCTATTACCATTTGTGCGTTTACTGCCGCAGTAGCTAATAAGTCTACCACTGGTAAAGGAGTAACAGCAATTACCCCGGCACCTATCCATTGAAAACGCTCAACTATTTTTTCAGCCTGTCGCTTTCTTTGGGCATCAATCAGCCTTCTGGCTTCTTCTCCTAAACGTTGAGATTGCAATAAAATATTATCAGCAATTAAATCTTCTCCTTCTGCACGTAAAATAGCTGCCATGCGTCGAATTAAAGGCATGATATCAGGTTCAGGATAATATATTTCTCCTGTTTCTAATTTTACTGATTGGGGGTTAGCAGAAATAGTTATCACATCGCTATTTCTAATAAATTCTTTTACCCTTTCCCGTAACCTAGTTAAAATGATTTCTTGGTCAGCTTCGGTATAGAGATCAATTTTGTTAAAAACAATTAGGGAACGCTTGCCAATTTCTACTAAATTTACCAGGGGTTTATATTCAGATTTTCGTAAATCATTATCAACTACAAATAATAATAAATCCGCTTTAGTTGCTAATTCTCTAGCTAATTCTTCTCGCCCGGTGCCGGCTATCCCTGCTTCTAAAATTCCTGGGGTATCAGTGATAATAATTTCTCGTTCTATTCCCTTGAGTTTTAAACTATAAGTTTCGCCTACTTCTGTTGTTCCCATTGGTGCAGATACACGCCCAACCATGCGCCCCATGAGGGCATTTACTAGGGAAGTTTTACCAGCAGAACCCGTACCAAATATAACTACTTGTAATTGACCACGAGATAAATTTTCTTCTATTTCTTTAGCACGCGATCGCAATACTTGCTGAGTTACTTCATCTTGTATTTGTGCTACTTGCTGTCTTACTGCTTTAATATTTTCTGTTGCTGCTTCGGTTTTTTCTACAGAAACTTTTGGCAGGGGACGGCGAGAAGTTGATCGTCTCTGACTAGGCTTTTGAAATACACCTAAATAATAGATAAAAGTCCAAATTAACAGACCTAATAAACCCATTACTAACAATAGTAATAGATTAGCTAAAAAAGGAGAAGCTGACCAGGCAACCTGACCATAAAGCCAAGATATAGAACTAATTAGCCAGATAACCATTCCTAAAATCAGGCTAATACCTACTATCAGAGTTAAGAGGCGAGAAGGAGGCATCATTATAATCCAATTGTATATTTTTTAATAAATAGCCTAGAATTCAGTATTTACATATTTTATCATCCATCATCTAGTAATTTATTATAC
>CAWUOF010000784.1:0-1865 GCA_963923765.1 uncultured bacterium
TATTGTAGGCGGATATAGTATTTTTTCTTCAACTCAAGCCTTAACTGAATTAGTTACCGAAAAAATGGAAAATCAAGTAGCTAATACTGGCGAAAATATAGTCAAATTTTTAGAAAATAGTGCAGGTGATATTGTATTTTTAAGCAAAACTCCACCCATTCAAGGTATAGTCAGAAGTCGCGAAAATAATGGTATTGATAAACAAGGTAATTCTTCCTATAAAGATTGGGTAGAACGTTTAGAAGTTCACTTTCTCGGCACTATGGATATGAACCCATATTACTACCAAATTCGATATTTAGATGAAAATGGGCAAGAAATGGTAAAAATTAAACGAGAAAATCAGCAATTGCGTAAGTTTACTACCAAGGAAATGCAAACTGAAACTGAAACAAGTTTTTTCCGTCAAACCTTAAATTTACAAAACGGAAATATATATATTTCTGCTGTAGAATTAAATAAAGAAAAAGGTAAAATTCAAATTCCCTACACTCCCATTGTTCATTGTAGTACACCTATTTATAGTCCCGATGGTAAGAAAAAAGGTATGATAGTCGCGGACATTTTAGCAGATTATTTTTTCAAAAATATAGATAAAATTAATCTCAATAAAATAGGTCAAGCTTTTGTGGTCGATCGCAATGGTACTTATATATATAATTCTGATAAAAGCCAAGAAAAAGAATTAAATTTAGAAGAAAAAAAAATCAATCTCAAACAAAAATATAAGACAGCAATTACTGATAAAATTCTATCAGGAAGCAAGGGATTAATGGATTTAGATGGAGAAAAATTAATTAGTTACTATACTGTTATACCCAATCAAAACAGCAAAGAAAATTCCTTTGTAATAGTTTATGAAGTTCCCGCCCAGGTAATTTTTGCATCTATTAATCAATTTAAAATAGTGGCAGTAACAATTGCTTTAATATCTTTAGGGATAGTATTAATTATAGGAATTATTATAATAAGAAAGCTAGTCAATTCCATCAGTGAACTAACTAACGCAGTTACCACCTTTTCCCTACAAGTTTCCTCCACAATGGAAGAACAAGAAAGGATTTTAACACAACAATCTTCTTCTGTACAGGAAACTACCACAACAATGAATGAGTTAAGTACATCATCCCATCAATCTGCCCAACAAGCTTTATCGGCAGCAAATGGAGCAAAACAAGCCTTAAATCAAGTTGAAACTGGTACGAAAACAGCAGTAGAAACTTTGCAAGAAATGGCAAAGTTAAAAGAAAAAGTTGGAGAAATAGCCCAACAGATTTTATTTTTAAGTCAACAAACTAATCAAATTGGCAATATTTCGGTTTTAGTTAGTGATTTAGCTAATCAAACTAATATGTTAGCTTTAAATGCTTCAGTGGAAGCAGTCAGGGCTGGGGATAAAGGAAAAGGCTTCGCGATCGTAGCCGCAGAAATTCGTAAACTAGCAGATGAAAGTAAAAAATCTGCCCAGGCAATTAATACCCTAGTTACAGATATACAAAAAGCTATTAACTCCACAGTTTTTGTATCAAATGAAGGTACAGAAAAAGTAGATACCAGTGAAAAATTGGTAGAAAAAACTACTACAACATTTTCCGATGTATCTACACTTATGCAATATATTGCCGAAAATTCCCAACAAATAGCCCTTAGCGCCAAACAACAAGCGATCGCCACCCAACAAGTATTAGATGCTATGAATGCCCTTACCCAAGGTGCAGCCGAAGCAGCCACCAGCATCACCCAAACTAAAATAGGTACTCAAACTCTGAGTCAAACTGCCTTAAAACTTAAAGAAATTATTTAGGGGCATTGGGCATTGGGCATTGGGCATGGGGCTAAATAATTGATAATTGATAATTGATAAT
>CAWUOF010000785.1:0-1864 GCA_963923765.1 uncultured bacterium
AAGTCCAACATACTGGAAGCAGACAGCAGGGCGTCTGAATTCCTCAGTCCTAGACTTTGGGGTATTCAGCGGGAGAGTCTGATATGAAGCTTGTTATCCACGGCAAAAATATTGATATCACCGAAGCGATTCGTGAATATGTCAATCAAAAGATTGAAAAAGCGGTAAACCATTTTCAGAATTTAACAACTGAGGTAGATGTACATTTATCAGTGGCCAAGAATCCTCGGGTAAATTCTAAACAGTCTGCTGAAGTCACGATTTACGCTAATGGTACTGTTATACGTGCTGAAGAAAGCAGCGAGAATCTGTACGCAAGTATAGACTTAGTAGCAGATAAAATCGCTCGCCAATTACGTAAATACAAAGAAAAACGTAACGATAAAAAAACCCAGGCTCTTACAAAAGAAACTGTAGTTACAGAAGAAACTCCAGTAGTATCAGATTTAATCGGCGATCGTACTCCGGAACTTCCTAGCGAAGTCGTGCGTACTAAATATTTCGCCATGAATCCTATGACTATACAAGAAGCTTTGGAACAACTACAGTTAATCGATCACGATTTTTATATGTTCCTCAATGCTGAAACCGAAGAAATAAACGTTATTTATGAACGTAAACATCACGGTGGATACGGAGTAATTCAACCCCGTCATAACGGCAATAGCAAAAACGGTAAAACTGCCCAAAGTTCTACTAATAAAACTGCCGATAAGTCGAAGTCTGTCAAATGATCATCCCTGCTAAGACATAGACTTTAATCGGGTGCATCTCCTTGTAAAAAACAGTTGTTGCGATGCAAGCGTTCTTTTTGGACTATGAACAAAAATTATAGATATTTGCATAGTTAAAATATTGGTTTTTTACAATTAGGAGATGCACAACTTTAATTAGCTAATATCTGCCAGCTAAATAATGAATAATGTCCTATAAGGTTCTACCTGAATTTTTCATTTTTGCCAGCAGAAAAAAGCTTGTAATTAGTAATGTAAATTTTCCTCCTCTTATCGCTGTTCGTAATCAAAATTAATTTTTAAATTACGAACAGCTTTGTTTATGGAAATCTATTTTTGCTTAACTTTTGAGTTAACAATCCATTTGAGAGATTCTTCAACATGGCCTTTAAAATTCAACTGGGAATTAAAAATGTATTGGACTATACCCTGCTTATCGATAATATAGGTAACTCGACCAGGTAATAATCCTAAAGTAGAGGGTACTCCGTACAGTTTCCGCAATTTATTGCCCGCATCACTTAACAAAATAAAAGGCAATTTATATTTATTGGCAAATTGAGCATGGGACTCAGAAGAGTCACCACTAACACCGATAACTTCTGCACCGGCATTTTTAAAATCTTCATAACTATCGCGAAAAGCACAAGATTCAGCCGTGCAGCCCGGAGTATCATCTTTGGGGTAAAAATAAAGGACAACACATTTTTGACCGAGAAAATCCTTCAGGGTGACGGACTGGCCATTTTGAGATGTCAGGGTGAAATCAGGGGCGGTATCTCCCACTTGGACTGCCATAGCTGCTAAATCCTAAAAAGTGAAAAAATTATTAACTTTTGTTATCTTACCGCGATCGCGAATAACTGAGGCGATCGCGGCATAACATCTCTTACTGGTAATATTGACCATAAAGTTAAAAATTAATTACCAACTGTTTATTGTATATATATGGCTCATCATCACCACCATCACCACCATCACCACCACGACCACCACGACCACAAACACGATCGAACCTCAACTAATTATAATTCTGCCTTTATAATTGGTTTAATCCTAAATATCGGATTTGTCATAATAGAAACCAGCTATGGTTTACTAATACATTCCCTAGCACTTTTAGCTGATGC
>CAWUOF010000786.1:0-1862 GCA_963923765.1 uncultured bacterium
GTATAAAATTTACCTAAATAAATTAATCTAATGATAGAGTAAAAATTATAATAATAAAAATAAAATTCAGTTAGCGCCCAAAAATTTAACCTACATAAATTGATTTAAATCAAATAGACATCGGCTAATTGCAGGATATCCCAAAAAAGCCTATAAATTTTATGCTAGAGTAAAACCAAAGTAAATATAAAACTTAATAAATTTTTAAGTTGGTGGAGAATTATATAAAGTGAAAAAGCAAAATAAATATAAATGGCCTAATCTGAGCCAAATTATCAAAATAGAGATTAATAAGCCTCGATCGCTATCTATATTAATAGGAATTATTGGCATAATCATAACCATATTATTATGGGAAACGTTAGTAAATAGAGAAAAAATGCATATAGAACAAATAATGGAAGTGCGATCGCAAACGTTAAAAAATGAAATATACAGAGAAATTACTCCACGCATTATAGCATTAAATCGCATGGCGGAACGCTGGGCTATACGAGGAGAAACACCCAAAGCAGAATGGGAAGCAGATGCACAAAATTACATCAAAGATTATCAAGGATTTCAAGCGATCGAGTGGGTAGATACTGAATATTACGTGCGTTGGATAGTGCCATTAATAGGTAATCAATCTGCCTACAATATCAATCTTGGATTAGAATCAAAAAGGTTAGCAGCTTTAAAAAAAGCTCAAAATTGGCAAATAATAACTGCTAGTCAAACCATAAACTTAGTTCAAGGAGGTAAAGGCTTTTTAGTATATGTACCAATTTTTAGCAACATAAAAAACCAAAATAGAAAATTTCAAGGATTTATTTTAGGTGTTTTCCGAGTACAACAATTATTTGACTCTATCCTAAAAAATGATAACCAGGATTACACCATCACTATTTGGGAAGACAATCAAAAAATTTATATTTATAATAATCAAAGTCTTTCAGAAGTTCAAGAAAAATGGCAGCAAAACCTAGAGATAGAAATATACGGAGCCAAATGGCAAATCCAAATATACCCCACACAAAAGCTATTAGAAAAATATCAATCTTCCTTACCCATATTTGTGATTATTGCTGGTTTAATAACTACTATTACCATATCTTTAACAGTCTATTTCGCCCAAACAGCTAAACAACGAAACCAACAATTTAAAAATCTCAATAAAGAACTAGAAAAAGAAATTAACTACCGCCAAATTACCACAGAAAAATTTAAAAAAACTAACACCCTCCAGCAAGCAATTCTTGATAGTGCCAATTATACAATAATTTCCACCACAACAGATGGTATTATCTGCACCTTTAATAGCACAGCCGAAAAATATTTAGGATATAAAGCAGCAGAAGTAATAGGCAAAGTCACCCCCGCCATTATCCATGATAAAAACGAAATTATACATAGATCTCAAGAATTATCCCACGAATTAGGAATTACTATTGAACCCAGTTTTGAAACATTTGTTGCTAAAGCACGTTTAGGAGAAGTTGACGAAAACGAATGGCATTACATTCGTAAAGACGGTTCCCGTTTTCCGGTGAGACTATCAGTAACAGCAATACGTGATGAAAATAATGAAATTACCGGATTTATGGGTATTGCCCAGGACATTACAGAACGAAAACGTTCCGAAGAAGCCCTAGAAAAAACTCTGCGAGAATTAGCATTTCAAAAATTTGCAGTAGATCAAGCTGCCATTGTTGCCATCACAGATCATAATGGTATTATTACTTATGTTAATGATAAATTTTGTGAAATTTCTCAATATTCCAAACAAGAATTAATCGGCAAAACTTACCGTACTACCGTAAAATCTAATTATCATTCCTCCGAATTTTTTAAAGAACTATGGTTAACTATTACTACGGGTA
>CAWUOF010000787.1:0-1861 GCA_963923765.1 uncultured bacterium
AGGTCTCGTGGGCTCGGAGATGTGTATAAGAGACAGGCCATAAACTGTAAAAAAGTGATTTCTTAACCAAAGTTAATGAATAAACACTCAAACGACCAGTTCCAGGCAGACGATCGAGACCAGTTTAATACTGCTAATTTGATGCAGGCAGCAAAAAAATATAGATCTTTTGCCAATTCTCTTAAAACTTCCGTAAAATCACTGTTGACTTTTTGTGAATGGTGGATTGTACCCAATCAAGGCACAATACAACTAACCATTAATTGTCCTAGCTCTAATATCCGCACCCAAATTTTCCAGCATCTCTATGATATAGCAATAGCAATGCATAATTTATTTGGAGATGCAAAAATTATTATTTTGGGAAAACAGTTTACTTTTGAAAGCAACAGCGAACAAATTATTAATTATCATCAATAATCTAAATAAAGATGAAAGAAATTAAGGAAAAGTTATATAGATAATCTTTGATTTAGTTATAATCATCTATTCCCCTCTTTTCCTATTGCAAACCCCGATATTATAAAAATAATCGGGGTTTCACCTATAATATTTCTTCATCTTTATTTTTATTCATATATTTTAATGTTTTTTGGAGAAAAACCTACCTATAATGTGATTAAGCAAGTCGCGTTTCCGTATTAGTCATGTCTACAAAAAATATTTTTACCCTCAACCGTCGTAATTTTTTGGGTTATATCACTTTAGGTACTTTGGGTTTGTTGACAAAAGACTTACTTTATCCAGCTAGTGCTAGGGCTGATAGCAACACAGCAGACAAGCCAGTTAACATCAAAGAAAGATATCATATTTATGTTCCTTTTACCATAGCCCGTAACGGTGGAACGCAAACAGTTATGTTGCGATCGGGAGAACTTTGCCAAGTAGACATTCCCGCCAAAATACAAGATAATCACGAGATGAATATTCCAGGGCGTGGTGAAAATGGTAAGGATATTTATGTAGTTTTACATACCTTATACGATCAAAAAACCCAAATAGCCGATCGAATTTATCAAGAAATCGACTCTACAAAATTTTTTCAAGCATCCAGCAAAGCTAAATGTAAATCTGTATATGATCAAGTCGAAGATGGAGAATACATTGATGATTTAAGTAATTTAGATTTTCTGGATTATGTTATATCTTCTTCTCAAATTGACAACACAATTAAAGAGCGTTACCAACTCGCCAGTATCAATTCGCGATTACTTGGTATTCAGCAAGCCATTGAATCTTCGTTAGCTAAATCTCAACTAACTGAGGCAGAGAAAAATTTAATCAGAGGAACTTTTGCCTACGTCCGCGCCGGTGAACCTATTCCTAATTTTAAAGCACTCACGGATCTAGATTCGATCGTGACAAGCTCCACCCTGCCATTAGAAATCAAACAGACTTACTCTTTTGCCAGTGCCACATCAAGAGGTTTAACCGTTGACTTTATTATTGTTAAAGAGATTAAAGAAAGCCAACAACTGACTGATGTTGAAAAAAATAATTACCTGTTAACTTATCAGGAATTACGTGATGGTAAGACAGTAAAAGATACAGCAAATCTAAAATTACTAAATACCTTTATCAGTAGTAATGCTAATATTTTAGACAATGCTAAAGCTGTTTACTCATTAGTAAATCAACAAAATTTGGATAATCAAGATGCATTGGCTCAACAAGCAGATGCTTTGCAACAACTTGCTCAACAATTCAAAGAGCAATTGAAGGATGCAAAAAATAAAGGCTCAGTCATTGTTCCACAAGCTACAAAATTGTTAAGTACATTGGGAGTAGAAACAGCAACAGGTGTTAGTATTAGCAGTTTATCAGGAGCGGCTGCAACAAACGCAACTTTAGCATTTTTAGG
>CAWUOF010000788.1:0-1850 GCA_963923765.1 uncultured bacterium
GGTAGTTTGTGGACGTTTTAAATTAAGTTTGTCAGTCATAAGAAAAAATAAGTAAATTTTTTGAGTAGATGGTCTATAGCATCCAGCATAACACATTGGATATTGGCTGATTTTCCAATCTGTGCTTATGCAAAATTCATTATATATTTTTTACCATAAATCTTAAATCTGTATATAAAATTTGACATATTTTTCCAAAAATGATATTTTTCTCCCAAAAACATCATTTCATCAAGCCAAGGAATATAGCTGATTTTTTGACTTCTATATGCTGCAAAATAACCAATTTTATCTAATACTTGTTATTGCTAATATTTTTCCATATATATCACAATATCTTACTATTCTATAGCTTTTAGCTTTTGGCGAAATTCTCACTTATATTAATTCAAGTTTTATATACAAGTCTAAGTTTCAATTAGTTTTTATTGCTATTATATACATTATAGAAATTAGCAGTTTCTGTTAAATCAGCTATTGGCTATCTAATATTTATAAAAAATTTGGTTGCGCTTTCGTAAGTTCTTTGTAGCATTAA
The DNA here is from genome assembly GCA_963923765.1 of uncultured bacterium. Lineage (GTDB taxonomy): Bacteria > Cyanobacteriota > Cyanobacteriia > Cyanobacteriales > CAWUOF01 > CAWUOF01. Next base: position 539 of record CAWUOF010000788.1, read on the forward strand.
AATAACTATTACAGCACTTTGTTAATACAATATAGATAATGCAAGCATTAAATCCTTGCCTAATAAGCATAGATTTAGATTGTATTTGGTTATTCTGCTGCTGTATAGATATTTAAGTGAAAATATTATTGGAAATATACCCTGGAAAAATCATAACTTAAAATTATAACTAAGTAATTTATTTATTAAATATATCTATTTATACAAAAAATTGTCTAAAAATTTATTGAGATTATTTAGCAATAACTTCACCATTTTATGGGATTGACAGGCAAAAAAAAATATAGTAGGTTTTTAAGTGGTATTTTTAAATGATTAAAATTAGCCTTTTTTTACTTATTTTTCTATAATCACTATTAAAATTTGTTGTTAATCTGATAAAGTCTAGTATTTGCGTAGCTTCGCTGAAAAATCTAGGGGCGATCGCTCTCCTGTAATTACCCTATTTTTTTTTCACATTGAACGAGTATATTTAAACGGGTATTTGACAAAAGTGCAGTTTTATGCTTGGTTGAATTTAGATGAATAAATGTAACTATTAATTATTGGAAGAGTATTTTCTAAAGCGATCGAAAAGATGAATTGAGTATAAATAAGGAATACAGAGACTATGATGACTGAAACTAAGACAAAAACCTATACTCCCGCCGAATATTTAGAAATAGAAATATCCTCAGATACTCGGAATGAATATCATAATGGAGAAATTATTACCATGACTGGTGGCACACCCGAACACAATGATATTGCTGGCAATCTTTATATTTTGCTTAAGCTTGCTCTTAAAAACAAAAATTACCGAACTTTTTATGTTGATCAACGCCTGTGGATACCAGCCGCTAAAATTTATGCCTATCCTGATGTGATGGTATTGCCCAAACCGATAGAATTACAAAGTGGGCGGAAAGATACAGTGATAAATCCTTGTTTAATAGCAGAAGTGTTATCGAAATCTACTCAAAACTTCGATCGCGGCGATAAATTTGCAGCTTATCGGAGTATTCCAACTTTTCAAGAATATCTGTTAATAGATCAATATCGAATTCATGTAGAACATTATGTAAAAACCTCGGTAAATCAATGGATTTTTTCTGAATACGACGATGCTAATATTAGTTTATCTTTGGGTTTATGGGATTTTTCTATTCAAATAGCAGATATTTATGAAAATATCGATTTTGATAATCCAGGTTAAATTAGATTAATTGGCCTATCAAGACAAATGGGCCGAAAAAACTCTGGGTGTACATAGGCTCCCCTAGATGTTTAACCGGCAAAAAAGCAAATTTTTTTTCTAGGTAGTTGCAATTAT
>CAWUOF010000789.1:0-1843 GCA_963923765.1 uncultured bacterium
CACTATCCATTATTCACTATCCATTATTCACTATCCATTATTCACTATCCATTATCCATTATCCATTATCCATTATCCATTATTCATTATTTTTTCAAATTAGAATTAAATTATTTGAGAATTATGTAAAAAATCTACTAGCCAATTTTTGACATGAAGAGTAGCGCGACAATCATCTTCATTATAAAGAACAATGGTATCTAATAAACTTCTATCTCCTGTTTTTAACCAATTATCATACCAAAAAACACATTGCCCGCCATTGGCTTTAGTATTACGCCATTCAAAACCTAACCATCGGGCAATATGTTTAAGACTATAGCCTTCTACGGGTAATGCTACCGATCGAGTTACTCTTTCGTGAATATCTACAAATCTATCTAATACAGGTTGCCAGCGTCTTTTGGGAGTATTATAACGTTTAGCTAAACGTTTAACTGTTTCTGATTCATAGTTACAAAAATGAAATATTGGGGCCTTGGGATAAGCCCAAACGATATCGAGAAATTTTTCCCAATTTACTTTTTCGTCTTCTATTTTTTCGGCTAAAATTGGATAAAAATTATCGGTTTGTGTTTCTCGATCGACTATTAAAATACCATGTAAATATTCAAAATTTAAATCTGGTTGTGCTTCTATATCAAAATATATTTCTATGGGGGCTGTTGGTAAGTTTTGGGGAGAAATTTCTGAGGCAAATGGAGTAAGTAAAGCTTGATTTTTAAGTATAGATTTAGCTTGTAAAATTACTTTTTGAGCAAGACCATGATCAAATTCTGACCAAAATTCTAATTCTTCGGGTTTGGTATTAGCTAAGGATTCTACGGTAGTAATATTAAGATATTGCAAGCGGTTGTAACGAATGGGGGTTACTCCTGGTAATAAAGATAGGTGCGATCGAGATTTTGCTAAAGCATGACAAGTACTTAACCAACGACAAAGACTACATTTTTCCCGGGAAATAAAAATATCTGTTTCTTGTTGGGAAGTTAGCATCAAAATACAATTGTTTAAAATTTCTTGCATTTGGGGAATTCTTGTCCATAAATCAACCTCATAAGTATTTTTTTCCCGTAAAATTAACCAGGCAGATTCGGGCCAAGTACCTTGTAATGTAGCTAATATGTGGGTATGAAAAGCCACGAGAATTTGATAATCTTGTTTGGGACGCTTGCCTAGTTGAATATCTGTGGGGACATAAAACCAGTCGCCAAAGTTCGATCGACCCGGATATTTTACTAATAAGTCAGGATAGCCGATGAGAGTAACACCATCTGGCCCTGGGGCGGTTAGGATGCCTTGGTAAATTTTTTCGACTCCTTGACGCATTAAAGCTAGGGTAGCTTCCGCCCCCGCGACCCAATCTTGATGATAATAAACGGGTTGTTGATAAATTTGGTCGGCGAGAATAGTTTGATGATGGGCTAGGCGATCGTAATCTAATTTTCGGAGAAAATCATTAAGGGGGTCTTTTTGGTTGTGATCGCCGTAAACATCTAAAAATGTCCGACGCTGACAGCGTTGATAATGAAGTAGCCGCTTAGAAGTAATTATCATTGCTTTAAGTTAGCACTGAATTTGCCTGATAGAATGCTAAAGCCTTTATTAATGATTTACAGTAATGAACAATATATTTAATGATTTGGCAGGATTTAGACAACAGTTTTCTGCTTTAGCCAATAAAGCTTATTTTAACTACGGCGGACAAGGGCCTATGCCCCAACTAGCCTTAGAAGCTATTTTTAAATCTTACGAAAAAATCCAAGAATTAGGGCCTTTTAGTGCTAAAACCAATAGTTGGATAATAGAAGAACAAAATCAAACAAAACAGGCGATCGCCAGT
>CAWUOF010000790.1:0-1835 GCA_963923765.1 uncultured bacterium
CCTCTGTAGATAAACTTTATCCCAAAGAAAGCGAACCCCTATGGCAAGGGCGTAATCCTTCCTTGACAGCATCTTTAGTGCCAGCAGCACAACGTCAACATCAATTACAGGTAGAATTATGGCAGCTTAGTGTTGCCCATGCTATGCAAGGAGTTGTTGATTTTGTCACTATGGCAGTACAACCGGTACAGCGTCAAGGAATAGCTGCCGGGACGGTATTTTTCCCGAATGGCAATCAACCAATTAGACAAGGTTTTGATTCCCGTTTACAACCTTGGGATAGATTTCCTAACACTATAGAATGGCATCCAATGGTTTATGGTGTTTGTGGGAATACTAATACTAAATGTATTTTAGAAGAGTTACAGCGTGTTATAAATTACGCGCCTCCAGGTACACAAATTATCCCAGCTTTGGCTGGCAATTGGGGAGAAGCGATGAAAAATCGTCCATCGTTGGAAATGCAAATGGAAGATATTCGCCGCATGGCACCCCAAATAAAATCTATTAGTCATTTTGCCTATTCTTGGCAGGAACCAGAAAGCGATCGCGAGCGGAAATTTTGTCAATTTAGATAATATCATCAAGCTATTTGACTATATTATTTAACACCTTCCAACTCATCTTCAGTAATATTATACAACTGACGTAATTTTTCTAAAACTTCGGCATCTGGCTGCCAAAAACCACGTCCATGTGCTTCTAACATTCGCCCTACTATATTGCGGAAAGCTTCAGGATTAGCTTTTCGCAATTTCGCCGCCATTTCTGCATCTAAAGTATAGGTATTTGCGGCTTGATCATATACCCAATTATCGGTAAAATCCGCAGTGCCACCCCAACCAATTAAAGCTGTCATGCGTTGGGATATTTCATAGGCACCGCCACTACCTTGATTTGCCATTGCTTCTGCCCATTTCGGGTTAAGTAATTTGGTGCGGTATTCCATCCTTAATAAGTCTTCTAATTTGCGCGGAGTTGTATCTTTAGAAAAGCTTTCAACAAAGCTGGCAGTAACTTTTTTACCGCTTTGTTTTTCCGCAGCACGTTTTAATCCCCCTGTGTTGGCATAATATTCTTGAATATCGGTTATACCATATTCTACAGAGTCGATTTCTTGCACAACTCGATCGCACTTTTGTAATAATTGATTTAAAACCTCTGGTCTCGCTTGTCCCTTATCATTTCTGCCATAACTAAAAGCATTCCGTTGCTGCCAAGTATCCCCCAATTCATCGCCATTTTCCCAATTACTATCTATCACGCGATCGTTAACTAAAGAGCCAAAATCTCCCGCCGGATTAGAAAATAACCTAGCTGATACATTCTCCACTCCTTGTGCCTGTAATTTTAAACTATGTTTACGAATAAAATTTTGTTCCTCCGGTTCCTCCACCGCCGCTGCCCGTTGAAATAAATCATCCAACAATTCAATAATATTCACAAAACTATCTCGGAAAATACCCGACAAATTGGCTAACACATCTATACGGGGATGACCGACTTTTTCCAAAGGTTTTAAATCATAACGCACAATACGCCCAGTACCTTCTTTTACGGGTTCTGCCCCTACTAATTCTAACAAAATTCCCAAAGATTCCCCTTTAGTTTTAATCGCATCCAAACCCCATAACATTACTGCCACAGTTTCCGGATATTCCCCATTATCATTAAGATGTTGAGCGATAATTTTTTGAGCAATTTCTCGCCCTCTTTCATAGGCAGCAGGTGACGGCATTCGATAGGGGTCTAAAGCGTGAATATTGCGACCAGTTGGTAACACTCCTGGCCCATCTCGTAATAAATCTCCCCCGGGTGCAGGTGGTATATATTCC
>CAWUOF010000791.1:0-1828 GCA_963923765.1 uncultured bacterium
CCCGTTGTTGGGCTTTAGCCCCCGTTGTTGGGCTTTAGCCCCCGTTGTTGGGCTTCAGCCCCCGTTATTGGGCTTTAGCCCCCGTTATTGGGCTTCAGCCCCCGTTGTTGGGCTTTAGCCCCTAATTCCAACTATATAATTATTTTTATGAGTATCAGAATTTACGGCAATCGACAATTAAAAACTTTACCAGGTTTAGCTACCCGCCCTACATTAGCACGAGTAAGGGAAGCAATATTTAATATATGGCAGGGAAAAATAGTAGGATGTAGATGGCTAGATTTATGTACTGGTACCGGTTCGATGGGTGCAGAAGCTTTATGTCGAGGTGCGGTGGTGGTAATTGGTATTGAAAAATCTAACCGAGCTTGTGATATTATCCGACAAAATTGGCAACAAGTAGCTAATAGTGAACAAAAATTTGAAATAATACGCAAAGATGTGGTACAGGGATTAAAAACTTTAGCTGGACAGGAATTTGATTTAATTTATTTCGATCCACCCTATTCTAGTGATTTATATCAGCCAGTATTAGAGGCGATCGCTAACTATAAAATATTAAGTAAACAAGGAGAAATAGCAGTAGAACACGGAGGCGATCGAGAAAATAATTATCCGGAATCTTGGGAAATATGCCGACAGAAAGCCTACGGCAATACAGCCTTGACTTTCTATCGCCACTTATCCAGTTGCGAAGTTTAGCGTTACAACTACATACCCAACTGATTACCGCGTTTATATTGTAACCATGCCGCTACAAACAAACCAGCCAGAGTAATTGTAACTAAACCTAGCACAATACCAGAAAGTAAAGGTTCTACCATGATTTATCTCCTTGTTTCCAATAAAAAGTTTACCCAAAAAGGGAAACTTTACTTGTTTTTATCTTACTAGCATCTGCTACCAAAAGTAGAATTTTGGTGACATTTTATCAGTGCCAGAAAATGGTGGCCCTGGATTTACAGTTGCAGCTTGCCAAGATTATGGATAAATTTTAAGATATATTGAGATACCTATAATAATATTTAACTTAGACAACCCTTTACCCAGAATTCTTTTGAATAAACAGCTTACCAAATCAGAAAACGTGGAAACCCTTAGCCAGACTATTATCTGGCTAATTTTGGCATTGCTGGTTTTTATTTTAATAATTCAAGGGTTTTATCAGTTGCAGGAAAAAGACCCGTATATTAAAACTGTTTTGTCCCTCACCGGCGATCGAGTGCAGGGCCATGTAATTTTTCAGATGAATTGTTCGGGCTGTCATGGTGTGCAGGCTAATGGTAAAGTAGGCCCTAGTTTACATGGTATTTCTAAGCATAAATCTCGTATTGGTTTAATTAAACAAGTTATTAGTGGCCAAACCCCACCCATGCCACAATTCCAACCTAGCACTCAAGAGATGGCAGATTTGTTAGAATATTTAGAAAGTTTATAAAAGTTTATAAAAATGTATTTTAGTAGACAGTAAAAAAATAATATTGTAACTAGGCAAATATTAAAATAAAAATCGTTGTTGTACTGTACCCAATTGGACTATAACCAAAAATACTAGATATTTGTATAGTCAAAATATTATTTTTTTGCTGTCTATCAAATAGATATAATACCAGTTAATTATTGTGAATAAGATAATTTAGCAATTTCATCACAATAACGGTGATTTTCAATTCACTTTTTATCCCCCATTATATGAACTACTACTTCTCTATATTGTCCATATTGGCGATGTTCCCAAATATAAATTCCCTGCCAAATTCCTAAAACTAACCTACCTTGAGAAATCGGAATTTGTTCCGAAGTATGGGTTAGGGCAGTACGAATGTGG
>CAWUOF010000792.1:0-1826 GCA_963923765.1 uncultured bacterium
AACTACAACAGATTGCTAAGGCGATCGAAGAGAAACCCGTGCGGGTTGCCCCTAGACGGCCCCGCAATCTCAGCAATGCCCAAACAGTGCGATCGATTAGTCAACTAGCCCACCAAGAAAATCTCTCAGAAACGGCGATCGAACTAGAGGAATTTCTCCACAATCATTGGCCAAAAACTAGGGAAGATTGGCTAGATTTTGAAAACTTACTGGATTTATGGGCAAATAGATCTATAAGTATCACCCCACAATACCCCAGCCATCACGATCGCGTGGGAGTTTTTTGGGCACTTTTACTCCTCTCGTCCCAATCTAAAGTAGAGTTAACACAGACTGAGTTTTACTCTGATTTAAAAATCCGGTTAATTACGGCATCGGAAAGTATCCCTATGGGAATAGGAAAAGCAAGTAATTTGCTTCTATCAAAAGATTAAAATTAAATGGCCAAAACTTGAGGATTAAATATATATGAAAGCCATGATTCTCGCGGCTGGTAAAGGTACCCGCGTTCGTCCCATCACTTCTACTATTCCCAAACCAATGATTCCCATTTTGCAAAAGCCTGTGATGGAATTCTTGGTAGAGTTACTTCGTCAACATGGTTTTAACCAAATTATGGTCAATGTTAGCCATTTGGCAGATGTAATTGAAAATTATTTCCGCGATGGTCAAAGGTTTGGTGTACAAATTGGCTATTCTTTTGAAGGTCGCATTATTGATGGCGAATTGATTGGTCAAGCCCTGGGTTCGGCTGGAGGAATGCGTCGTATTCAAGATTTTTCACCTTTTTTTGATGATACTTTTATAGTTCTTTGTGGTGATGCATTAATTGATTTAGATCTGACTAAGGCGGTAAAGTGGCATAAAAAAAAGGGAGCGATCGCCACAGTAATTATGAAATCAGTTCCCCGTGAAGAAGTTTCTAGTTATGGGGTAGTAGTTACTGATGAACATGGCAGAATTAAAGCTTTCCAAGAAAAACCCAGTGTAGAAGAAGCGCTTAGTACTAATATCAACACTGGTATTTATATTTTTGAACCGGAAGTTTTAAAATATATTCCTTCCGGTTGTGAATATGATATCGGTAGTGAACTTTTTCCCAAATTAGTAGAAATAAATGCTCCTTTCTACGGTATTACAATGGATTTTCAATGGGTAGATATTGGAAAAGTACCCGACTATTGGCGAGCAATTCGTAGCGTTTTACAAGGAGAAGTAAAAAATGTATCTATTCCCGGTCATCAGGTTAAACCGGGTATTTATACAGGTTTAAATGTAGCCATTAACTGGGATAAAGTCGATATCACTGGTCCTGTTTATATTGGTGGTATGACTCGCATTGAAGATGGTGCGACTATAGTTGGTCCTACTATGATTGGTCCGAATTGCTGGGTTTGTAGCGAAGCAATGGTCAGTAATAGTGTTATTTTTGAATACTCCCGCTTAGGGCCAGGTGTTCGTTTAGTAGATAAATTGGTATTTGGTCGTTATTGTGTAGATAAAACCGGTGCCACGATCGATGTCCAAGCCGCCGCCCTTGACTGGCTAATTACCGATGCCCGTAGTGATATGCCCTCAGATACTCCTGCCGAGCGTCAAGCTATTAAGGAATTGTTGGGAGTAGAGGTAGAAAAACCATAGTATTTAGAGAAAAAATGAAGAATTGATAGATTAGGAAATATCAGAAATTTTTTAATTTTTAATTCTTCATTCTATTTTATTTGTTGATAATTTTTAAATATTGAAAAAGCCGAGGGCAGGAGTTGAACCTACCCATTATGAATACTCTTCATAATCGCCCCCCGGACGACAATTACTTCCTGCAC
>CAWUOF010000793.1:0-1825 GCA_963923765.1 uncultured bacterium
ATTCATAACTATAATAGGGAATACTATTTAATTAGCCTAGATATCTAGTAAATTTAAATAATTTATAAGGGTAATTCCTAAATTACTTTAGGTGCATCAGACAGAAAAAAACAACATTTTAACTATGTAACTGTAATTTTTAGTTGGATTCCACTGCAAGGATAGCGCCAAAATATATTTTTACAGATGCACCTATGACTTTTATAGTCGTTAATAATTTAGGTTATCTATATTATTTTATCAATAAATATCGAAAACCAATAACTAACATAAAAATACCATACATTTTTTTCATCATTTCACTACTAATATAGGGTTGATTAGCAAAAATCGCACCGAAAAAGTTACCTATTAATAAACCAAAGGCTATTATTACTGCATATTGAATATTTAAATTATTATTACGATAATAAACAATTGCCGCCAAAAGTCCGATGGGTAAAATTTGAGCCGCTACAGATGTTCCTGTTGCTAGTTTTTGGTCTAAACTGAGTAACAACACCATCGCTGGCACCATAATTGCGCCACCACCTATGCCAAACATACCGCCAGCAATACCAGCGACTAAGCCTATAAGTAAAAGTTGCAATAAAAACATAGACATATTTGGAGTAATTAACTAAAATGATGATATAATAATAGGGCAAAAATAACCTTAAAAATTTAATTTTTTCACTGAAAGTGGATAATTTTCTAATACCTACTATAAGATTTCTTGTTTCCCATACTTCTCCAGAGTGGATAAAGCAAGCTATAGCTAATTTAGATGTTATTTTATTGGATCATTCCCACTGTGAGCGCAAAGCTGCGGGAGTAGCTTTAAACTTAATGTTTCGCTATCCATCTAATGCAAAAATGGTGCGAATGCTAACATCGATCGCCCGGGAAGAATTGGAACATTTCGAGTTAGTTAATCAATGGCTAGACAAACGGGGTATTGCTCTTGGGCCTTTATGCCCACCTCCCTATGGAGCCACTTTAAATAGCCAAATTCGTCGTCAAGAACCCGATCGCCTCCTAGATTCCCTGCTGGTAGCCGGCTTGATAGAAGCCCGTAGTCACGAACGTTTGGGGCTTTTAGCTGCCCACTGTCCCGAACCAGAATTAGCTGGTTTTTATCGTGGTTTAATGGCATCAGAAGCCCGTCATTATGGCGCTTATTGGCTGATGGCTATTACCTATTTCGATCGAGAAATAGTTAATACCAGGTTACAGGAATTAGCCATAATTGAAAGTGAAATATTAGCTAATCTTCATCCAGAGCCAAGAATACATAGTTAAGCATATTTATATAAATAAAATGAATGCTAATTTACGGTATTTTAAACAGTTTATTATTCGACCTTGGCAAGCTCAAGATAGAGAAATAGTTGCCAATATTATTAGTTCAGTTTTAGCTGAGTATGGGTTAAATTGGGAACCGACTATAGCCGATCGAGATGTACTAGAAATAGAATCATTTTATTTAGCTACAGGGGGAGAATTTTGGGTAATAGAAAAAGAAGGAAAATTAATAGGAACGGCTGGTTATTATCCGGTAAAGCGCGGTAAAAAAGCTGTGGAAATTCGGAAGATGTATTTATTACCATCAGCCCGGAGGCAAGGATTAGGAAAATATTTACTACAAGAATTAGAAATAGCCATAGAGAAAGCAGGTTTTGAAACTATCTGGGTAGAAACAGCTAGTATTTTAAAAGAAGCAGTAATACTTTATGAAAATAGCGGCTACCAAAGCGCTACTGGCATAGAAACCAAAAGATGCGATCGAATTTATCGGGACTTAAACAAAAAAACCGAGCTAAATAAGTTATAATGCTTGAATAGC
>CAWUOF010000794.1:0-1817 GCA_963923765.1 uncultured bacterium
CAATTAGAAGTAGGAAGACTACCCTACGAAGGAATTATCTATGCAGGCAAATTAGTAGTATTAAATACAGGATGGTATGGAAAAGACCCCCAACAAGTATCAATAATAGATACTAACAATGGAAAAATAATTAAAACCTTAGAATATCCATCACTATTTCCTAGTGCGGAAGTTGGCTTAGACAAAGACTTGTATATTAGTGGTGGTTTTGACAAAAAAATTTATCGTATCAACAGCGAATTTCAACCAGTCCGTGAATATCCAGTAAACGGTTATGCTGCGGGTATTGCATCGATCGATTCTCAAAGATTAGCTGTAGCATATTTAGTAACAGAAGATGCTCAAAAAGCTTATATGAAAGGGAAAATAGCAATTTTAAATACTGAAACAGGTAAAATAGAAAAAGAAGAAAATACCGGTTATTTTCCCTATAGTGTCCGGGTAGTAAACAATAAAATATATGTCAGTTTATTAGGAGAAAATAAAGTTTTAGTTTATAATAAAGAACTTAAGCTTATGCAAAATATTCCGGTTGGCAATAAACCCCAGAACTTTTGCCTAGATGGAGATAAATTATATACTATCAATACCACCTCAGATAATATCTCAGTAATTGACACCAAAAAAGACGCAGTTGTAGATACTATCAACGTACACGACAAAAAATTTAAACTTGGTAGTTCCCCAACTTCCTGCACCATAGATGGCAATAATTTATACGTTAGCCAAGCAGAAATTAATGCTGTAGCTGTTTTTGATAAAAATAAAAACAAATTACAAGGTTTTGTGCCTACAGGTTGGTATCCCACCAAAGTAATTTTAAATAACGGGCAAATGTTAGCACTTAGCGCCAAAGGAATTCGGCCTCGCCGTCCCAATCCTCAAGGGCCGCAGCCTATTTCTAAATTTGGCGGTAAACAATATGTATTAAGTTTATTAAAAGGTTCACTTTCCATAATACCCCAAAAAGAAATCAAATCTAACCTAGCTAAATGGAGTAAACAAGTAGAAGAAGGTTCTCCTATTTATAGCGCTAAAGACGGCATAAAATTGCCAATACGTCATGTTTTTTATATAGTCAAAGAAAATCGTACTTATGACCAAGTTTTAGGAGATTTAGGTAGAGGAAATGGTGATAAATCTTTAACTCTTTTTGGACGAGAAATAACACCAAATCATCATAAAATCTCTGAAGATTTTGTTACTTTAGATAACTTCTATGCTAATGGGGAAGTTAGCGTTTTAGGACATAGTTTTACTACCAGTGGCTATGCTAGTCCTTTCCTAGAATGGTTAGGTAATATGCGCTATTCTGAGCGTTATAAATCCTATCCATTTGGCATTGTACCAGCAACTTTTTCCCCGGCTTATCTTTGGAATGCTTTAGAAGCTAAAAATATAGATTACCGTATTTACGGCGAACCTTATTATATATTTACTCGCTGTTATCAATTGATTGTAGAAAGCTATGGAGAAGATAGCGAATTAGCTAAGAAATTTTACGACCAAAGTATGAAATTTGCGGCTAGTACCGATCGAGGTAAAACCGCTAGTAAACTATTTAAAAATTATTACGGCAAAGCAGATAATGAAAAAATGGCCGCACAATTACTAGAAAATGCAGAATTTACCAATACTATTTCTGATATTTTAGTCGGCGATAATAGTTTAGCTTTAGCAATCCAAAAAAATACTGATTTTCGCAAAAAATTTGCTAAATTTCTTTATCATTATCCCCTAAACTATCATTATTATGATTTAAGTTACTCAGATTTGCAAAGGTTTGCCGATTGGAAAACAGATTTTGATAAACAGAT
>CAWUOF010000795.1:0-1817 GCA_963923765.1 uncultured bacterium
GCAGTCGCCTAGAAGATTTTGATTTCTCCATATCAGATTTAGAAGAAATTAAATCTAATATAACAGAATTTTCATTATTGCCCAATAAGTTTCTATACATAGAAGATACCTAATCAATAGAGATATAGACTCATACCAAATTTTTCTGTTACAATCTTAAATAAAACCTATACTAAAAATAATTTTATCAACTTTTGTAAAAAAAAATATATTTAGAATACAAAATTGACATATATCAGGATAAAAGTAATTTGTGACTTATCACAATATACCTGTGTTTTCTATCACATCCTGGAGGATAAAGACCTATTGGGCGAAAATTTCATTGGTTATTTTTGATAAAAATCAGGGTTTAATTAAATTACCTGTGGTTTTTGTAACTGAATATTATCAAAATATGAATAATTTATTTTTTGATTATTATTTAATTTATTTGTAAAATTCATAAAATTAATTTTTTTTAATAAAAAATTGTAAATTCCTACTATTGTAAGATTTAGTAAAAATTGGGTATAAAGATAAAAATATTATAATATATTATATAATATAGTATTATCAATTTAATTATTCATGGAAAAAAAATTTTTTTTCCATGTAAATATTTTGTGATGAGTAGGATAGTGATTACTAATATACATCGATCGCAAAAAGTAACAAACTCTATAAAACAGGTAAATCTTCGGGGAGATTGGTAGAAATTAGATCTACACCAAAAACAACAGAAAAAGCGGCAGCTACTTGCGATCGAACTTCAGTAAAATTAATATCTGGGATAAATTCCGCCAAACTACCAATCGGTTTATCAGCAATACCACAGGGAACAATACGACTAAAACCCGCTAATTGAGGAGAAATATTTAAAGAAAAACCATGAATAGTTACCCAGCGACTAACTTTAATACCAATAGCAGCAACTTTACGACCTTCCACCCAAACACCAGTCATACCAGGGAGGCGATCGCCAACAAGTCCATAGCCAGCGATCGCCTGAATTAAAACCTCTTCCAACTGGCGCAAATACCAATGGAGATCTTGTTTGTAATAGCGCAAATTTAAAATTGGATAGCCCACCAATTGACCTGGGCAATGATAGGTAACTTCACCGCCCCTTTCAACTCTATATATTTCAGCATCAGTAGCATGGGGATCAAACTTGACAAAATCCCAACTAGCCCCTTGACCCAAGGTATAAACCGGAGGATGTTCTAATAAGATTAGTACATCATCCAAATTAGGGTTATTTAGTCGTTGTTGCAAAAAATGGCGTTGCCAGCCCCAAGCTAGAGGATAGGGAACGGTATCACAGAGATATAAATTACAACGACGGCGATCGCCTGGAGATGAAAAAATAGACATATTTACTAGAAATGATGCAGAAAATCAAGGGGGTATTACAGTAAAATCAGATAAAAATACGCAAGATAACATCAAGAATTGTCACAGTATGCAAAAGATTTTAAAGAAACGCAAAATAATCTGTTTTAGAGAATACAAAGTGCTAGGGTAAATATATAACTTTAATGTTGAGGGAAAGGAAACAGGTTCAGACCAGTCACTCAGACTAAGATGCCGAGGCGATCGGATATACCTAAGTTCGCCCAACCCAGATATAAGCCAAATTTGGGCACCGTTTTTGGCAAATTTTAGAACAACGGGCCAATTAGTTCTAGGGAAGCGGTAATCCCCGCCCCGCTTTCCTCCCATTAAGTCAAGACTGAAGTATGAAGGCTAAGTAAATGAATAACATTTTTTATTCACTGTTAAGTCCAACATACTGGAAGCAGACAGCAGGGCGTCTGAATTCCTCAGTCCTAGAC
>CAWUOF010000796.1:0-1815 GCA_963923765.1 uncultured bacterium
CTATATAAAATAAAAATAATTTTGACATATATCTATTAGCTTAATAAAACCGGGTAAAAATTACATGATTTATATGTTTTTATTTAGTTTTTTAAACTTAACCAATAATTTTTTGCACTATTCCTTAGTATAAATTTATAATTAATTATCCACAAATATAAAGTTATTTTAAGAATATAAATTATGTAAATAAAGTACTTGATTTTTAATCTATTATAGATATACAATAAGAAATGTTTTGGGCCATATTCTCCCTTTCAGACAAATATCTGAAAAGATTGTACTCAACTAAAATAATTTAAACAGCTAACCATAAGTAAGATTATAAAAATATTTGATTATTTAATCAAGATTTCTATACTTGCTTCGCAGTAATTGAATTACATAAAACTTGGGTTTGTATCCAAGTATTACTATTTTTTTACCCACATAAAAATATATGACTACAGCATTTGTTACCCCTAACACCGATGATCTCGAGTTATCTGAATTACTAGAAGTGCTGCATAGATTCGAGAAGGGTGATTTTTCTGTCCGAATGCCTATTAATAAAACGGGATTAGCCGGCAAAGTTTCTGATAAACTAAATGATATTATTGAGCGTAACCAACTTATTGTTGCAGAATTTGAACGGATCAGCACCGTAGTAGGAAAAGAAGGAAAAATTACCCAACGGGCTGCTATTCAAAATTCTAGTGGGCAATGGCAAGATGCTATTAACTCAATTAATACATTAATCACCGATTTGGTGCAGCCAATGGCAGAAACAGCCAGGGTGATTCGGGCGGTAGCAAATGGTGATTTATCCCAAGTAATTCCATTAGATATAGATGGCAGACAACTAAAGGGAGAATTTCTCCAAACTACCCAAACTATTAACAGAATGGTAGAACAATTAAGTTCTTTTGCCTCAGAAGTTACCAGAGTAGCCCGTGAAGTAGGAACCGATGGAAAACTGGGAGGACAAGCTGATGTAAAAGGGGTAGCCGGTACCTGGAAAGATTTAACCGATTCTGTTAATTTAATGGCAGGGAATTTAACCGCCCAAGTACGAAATATTGCTGATGTTACCACTGCTGTAGCCAATGGAGATTTATCTAAAAAAGTTACTGTTGATGTAAAAGGGGAAATTCTGGAACTGAAAAACACCGTTAATATCATGGTGGATCAACTCAGTGCCTTTGCTTCTGAAGTAACTAGAGTAGCGCGAGAAGTAGGAAATGAAGGTAAATTAGGTGTACAAGCGCAAGTACCAGGAGTGGCTGGAACTTGGAAAGATTTAACCGATTCTGTTAACTCAATGGCGGGGAATTTAACCGCCCAAGTAAGAAATATTGCGGAAGTGACAACGGCAGTAGCAAATGGAGATTTATCTAAAAAAGTTACTGTTGATGTGAAAGGGGAAATTCTGGAACTAAAAAACACGATTAACCGCATGGTAGATCAACTTAGTTCCTTTGCCGCAGAAGTAACAAGGGTAGCGCGAGAAGTAGGGGCAGAAGGGATTTTAGGCGGTCAAGCTGATGTCAAAGGAGTAGCAGGTACTTGGAAAGATTTAACGGAATCTGTTAACTTTATGGCAGGTAGTTTAACAGCCCAAGTACGAAACGTCGCGGAAGTAACAACCTCGATCGCCAACGGAGATTTATCTAAAAAGATTTCTGTTGACGTTAAAGGAGAAATGTTAGAGTTAAAAAATATAATTAACGCCACTGTTGATAAATTAAACTCCTTTGCTTCTGAGGTGACAAGGGTAGCCCGTGAGGTGGGAACAGAAGGCAAATTAGGAGTACAAGCAGAAGTAAAAGGTGTAAC
>CAWUOF010000797.1:0-1807 GCA_963923765.1 uncultured bacterium
CAAAATTACAGCTTGGTTTTTATCAAAATTTTTCAATAAAATTTCAATAAAATTTCAATAAAATTTCAATAAAATATGGTTAAATAAATTAGTTGTTGAATTTATTTATTTTGGGGTCATCTGATATTAAGCAAAAAGTACCTGGCGATCGCATTCCCTGAAAGAGATAATGGTGATAATGTCCGGTGCATCTAAAAAACTATTAGAAAATCTTAAGAATTTCGATCGCTTTGTTGATGTCAGGGATAAACTCTTCCCTTGACAAAATAATATTAAATGAGGCAGATTTTATGACGGTTCAAGTTTCTTCTATATCTACTTCCGAACCTATTAAATTTGGTACCGATGGCTGGCGAGGAGTCATCGCGGCTGATTTTACTTTCGATCGCGTAGCCCTCGTTGCTCCCTTAGCAGCCCAAGTGTTGGCCGAAGTTTATGGTCAGTCTACCGGCAGTCGGTTAGTTATTGTGGGTTACGATCGCCGCTTTATGGCCGAAAATTTTGCCCGTATCGCCGCCGAAACTATACAAGCGGCTGGTTTTGATGTGCTTTTGTCCCAAACTTATGCCCCCACACCAGCTTTTAGCTTGGCGGCTAAACAATTAAATGCCCTGGGTGCGATCGTCATAACGGCCAGCCATAATCCCGCAGCATATTTAGGTTTAAAAGTCAAGGGAGCTTTTGGCGGTTCCGTACCCCCAGAAGTAACAAAAAAAATAGAAGCTTTATTAAATCAAGATCAGCAAATATCTGCCACACCAGGAAAATTAAATACTTTTGACCCTTGGCCAAATTATTGTCAAACTTTACGATCGATGGTGGATATAGAAGCGATCGAAACAGCATTAGCAAATGGTAAAGTAACAGTATTTGCTGATGTTATGCATGGTGCTGCCGCTGGAGGGTTAGCAGCAATATTAAATCATAAATTCCCAGTACAAGAAATTAATAGCGATCGAGATCCTTTGTTTAATGGAGGTGCCCCCGAACCTCTACCACGTTACCTTTCCCAACTATTTCGCTTGATGCGATCGTATCGGCGCAGTAATCATAATTTATCAGTAGGATTTGTTTTTGATGGAGATAGCGATCGCATTGCGGCGGTAGACAGCCAAGGAGATTTTCTTAGTTCCCAAATATTAATTCCTATTCTTATCGAACATTTAGCTAAACGGCGCGGCTTAACAGGAGAAGTTGTTAAAACTGTAAGCGGTTCTGATTTAATTCCTAAAGTAGCTAATTTATATCAATTACCAGTCTATGAAACCCCCATAGGCTATAAATACATAGCCGATCGAATGTTAGATGCTCAGGTTTTAATTGGTGGTGAAGAATCAGGGGGTATTGGTTATGGTACCCATATTCCAGAAAGAGATGCTTTATTAGCCGCATTATATGTATTAGAAGCTGTAGTAAAATCTGGGCAAGATTTAGGCGAACTTTACAGGAATTTACAACAAAAAACCAATTTTAATTATGCCTACGATCGCATAGATTTACCTTTAGCCAGTATGGAAGTAAGAGGAAAATTATTAACAGAATTACAAAACACTCCCTTAAAGGAAATAGCTGGTAAATCTGTCATAGATTGTAATCCTATAGACGGCTATAAATTCCGTTTAGCTGATAACAGTTGGCTATTAATTCGGTTTAGTGGAACTGAACCAGTATTACGCTTATATTGTGAAGCTGAAACCCTAGAAGAAGTACATAAAACTTTAGCCTGGGCGAAAACTTGGGCTAATCGATTTTAAAAGAATAGGGCAGGGGAGCAGGGGAGCAGGGGAGCAGGGGAGCAGGGGAGCAG
>CAWUOF010000798.1:0-1802 GCA_963923765.1 uncultured bacterium
GCGATCGCACCACTTAGACTTTCAGCTAGATTTTTAGCCGCATTCTTGATAGGTTCTAATAAATCTAAAGGTATTTGCAGCATATTTAAACTGCTATTTTCCCGAAAATCAACGCTTGGCCCGTGATAATCGCTACCTCCTGTCATTAACAAGTTATACTCTTTACATAATTGTTCTAACTTGTAAATTTGTTGCGGGCTATGATGGGGATGATAAACTTCTACACCCATTAAACCAGCCGCTACCATTTCTGATAGCACTTTTTCCACTTCTCCACCCTTAAATAAATACGGATGCGCCCAGACTGGTACTGCACCACAACTCCGCAATAAATCTATACCTTCACTAATCGAAAATTGCTCGTATTGTATATATGCTACTTTACCGTCACCTAACCAGCGTTCAAAGGCTTCTTGAGATGTTTTAACATAGCCTGCTTTTACCATTGCTGCGGCAATATGGGGACGACCAGGAACCATGCCTGTATCTAATTCTGGTAATTCGATCGGATATCCTAATTCTGTTAATTTTTCTACCATTAATTGAGCGCGACGCTTGCGCCCTTCCATCCGGTTTTGTAGGGGATAATGTATTTTTTTAGCATCGGGATAAAAGCCTAAAATATGTAGCGATCGATGATTATAAACTGTACTTAATTCTATACCCGGAATAATCTCTAAATCATATAATTTAGCAGCATTAAAGGCTTCATTCCATCCCGCAATGGTATCGTGATCTGTAATAGCCAGGGCGCGTATTCCGGCTCTAACTGCGGAATCAACCAATTGAGTTGGGGTGAGGGTGCCGTCGGAGTAGGTAGTATGACAATGTAGTTCGAGCATAGTTTTATTTTAATTATAAACTAATATTTGTTTTTGGGTAGGCGATCGCTAAAATTTTCTCGCTCTGAAGCATATTTACAACTAGGGTAATCCCATTAAGCTACAAATTAAATTCCATAAGCATAGATAAAATTTTACTACGCAGACAATAATTATAATTCACCAGATGAGTTATTAAAACTTGTTATTAATTTTATTTAACAGTTTGGCTATCTACTCAAGCTGAGGTATAATTAAAAGCATTGGCAGCAAATTTTGAAAAAACATTGATTAATTCATTATTTCAGGAGGACATTATGAAAGGTTCTGTCATTTACGAAGATCTTTTACAACAAGGTGAAAAAAGAGGCATTGAAAAAGAAGCATTAAAATTAGTAATGATGCAATTAAATTTGCGTTTTCCTCAATTACAGGAACGTTTAACTAAGAAAATTCAAACGCTTGCTCTGTCAGATTTAGAAGATTTAGCTGTTGCTTTTTTAGATTTTAAGGATGTTAATGATTTAGATGATTGGTTGGGTTATCCTGAGTGATATTAATTTTTGATTATTATGCAATGCCGATCTAAAGAAATTTAGATCGGTTTAATGCAAGAGTTTAGTAGCGATCGCATCTTAAATATTAGGCAGAGTTATAATTGTAACTCAAACCGTTCTCCTGGTTGGGGTTCTAATACACGAGTTACTAGGTTATTTTCTGCTAGTAAATTTCGCATATTTTCCCCGCCTCCTGTGGCACGTAACAGAGAATTTAACAAGCCTTCAAAAACAATATCTCCCCCGGCTGCTGTGGCTAAAATTGCTTGGGGTTTTAACCATTTTGCTACTTCTACAGCGCTTTTACTTCCTTTTATTACTGGACCGATGAGGGGAATTGAGATATCAATAATTGGTGTAATTACCACATCTACAGGGGCAATATCTTTTACCGATGGGGAATGAAAACCATGCGGTTCGTAAT
>CAWUOF010000799.1:0-1795 GCA_963923765.1 uncultured bacterium
GCTATTTTTTATATATGCAGTTCAATTAGTAGGACTTGAAACTGCTGATGCTAATCGATCGGGATTTATTTACAGTTTAGATAATCTATTTGTACCTATATTAGCAATTAGCCTCGGTCATTATGTACCACGCCGCATATTTGTAGCTGCTGGTATGGCTATCACAGGTATTGGAATTATGTGCTGGGAAAATGGTACTATTGTTATAGGAGATTGGCTAGTATTACTTAGTACTTTTGTTTACGCAATTTATATTATATTTGTTGAGGGTTCTTCCCGTCGTCATTGTATCTTAAAATTAACTGTAATTCAATTATGGGTAATCGCAATATTAAGTACAATTTGGTCAGCCCCAGAAATAGTCGCCCAAATGGAAGGAATTAAACATAATTTGGGTCTTATTATTTATCTTGGTATCGCTGGTATAGGTATCGTTACTTGTCTGGAAAATCTCGGTCAAAGATGGTTAAGTGCTTCGGAAACTACTCTATTTTATAGCGTAGATCCGATATTTTCAGCTATATTTTGTTATTTTATTTTAGGGGAAAAATTTGGAATACGTAGTTGTATAGGTGCCGTTTTGGTGGTAACTGCTTTGATATTTAATCAAATTATTAGTAAAAATAGTCAAGTTAGCGATAATGATAAGGAAGCAAAAATTACTCACTCTTCCCCAAAAATACTACCCGATCGCCCAGCAGAATTTCTCACAATATCATCTTATCAGGTCGATCGCCTAGAGGAATCTCTAGTAATTGAGTTAGAAAAAACTTGTAAATCCAGCCAACATCAAAGATACTAGAAAATATTTTTGTTTTTATATATCTAGGTCTTTTTTACTCACCATATTTTTTTACCCCCAGAATTGTTTATGAATAAATATGAGGGCGATCGCCTGTTTTTATGTTGATTTTCTAGTCAATCTTAAAGATAGTTCTTCCTCATCAAGATGAACTATATCATGGATAAGATTATTTTGTCAAGATATAGAAAAAAAAATTCGCGTTTTTTTAGTAAAAATCCTAAATGCCTGATTAAACAATTTGCTCAATTCGGCGCACTTCTCGCTCTACTTCTATCCATAAAGCACGATTATAAGGATCGGTGCGAAGGGCTTTTTTTAAATAAATTTTAGCTTTGTCTAATTGGCGATCGCTAATTAGTTGACGCGCCCAACGTTGATAAGTAATAGCCTGCCATTGGCGAATTTCAGGGTCATTGGGAATACGTTGTGCTAATCCTTCTACCAAGGCGATCGCCCTGGCAAAGCGATTTTCTTTTAATAATTGCTGTAAATTTTGATAACTATGGCGTTTAATTTCTGCTTCTATCTCTGACAATAAGGGATTAGATTTAAAAACAGATTCCTTTACCTCTACTTTTACCCTGGTTTTTTCTTTAGTTTCCGATTGAGAATTTACATCATTATTTTTTGTTGGAGATGAAGTCTGAGATTTAGTATTTTCTTGCTGTTGATTATTAGGTACATGGCTATAAACACTCATAAGAAATTTATAGGCAGTATGCACAGCCATAAATTTATCACGGGCATATTTATCTTGAGGATTAACATCAGGATGATATTGTCTTGCCAAACGTCGATAAGCCGTCTTAATTTCAGCAAGACTAACTCCCGACTGTAAATTTAATAAGCGATAGCAATCTAAAATATCCATATTTTTTACAGAAAAGCAGAACCTAGATTAAAGATTCTGCTACCCTTGTTAGTTTGGGCAAGAGGCAAGAGGCAAGAGGCAAGAGGCAATAGGCAAGAGGCAATAGGCAAGAGGCAATA
>CAWUOF010000800.1:0-1785 GCA_963923765.1 uncultured bacterium
ATATATTGGCGGGCAGTATTTTAATCGCGATCGGGCGGGAGAATCTAATGGTAGGTTGCCCTTTGAAATAGTACCTTTAGCGAAACAAAAAGAAGCTTTAGCAGTGCTAAATAAATATGTTTTTGATGAAAATGCTTTTAAATTTTCTCCAGATTTAGTTAATAAATTAGCGCCTTCTCGTTGGAATCATTGGGGAGAAGAACCGCCAATATTTTCTTTAGATTATCCCATAGGCGATCGCATTTCTTTGTTGCAGCGTTTTTTGTTACGAATTATTATGCGTCCTAATCGTTTAACTCGACTACGCGATATAGAATTAAGAAGCACTCCAGGTACAGCTTTAACATTACCAGATTTTTTAGAAACTGTACAACAAGGTATCTGGAAAGAAGTTTTAGAAGACAATAATAAAAATCAGCAAATTTCTGGTTTTCGCAGGGCAATACAGCGCGAACATTTAGAAATTTTAATTAATATGGTATTGCGGCAAAGTAATGCGCCAGAAGATGCCCGCACTTTGGCAAGATACGAATTACGCCAATTACATAAAGCTGTTGATAGAAAGTTACGGCGGGAAGGCAAAAATTTAGATACTTATACCAATGCACATTTAGATGACATACGCGATCGCATTGTAAAAACCTTAGATGCTCAATTAAATTCCAATTAACAGAATAGGGGCAATTAATTGCCCCTGCCATAATTTATTTATTGCAACGTACTATAACAGAGACTACCATTAATTTGATTAGGTTACAAATCAACAGTAAATGGTTCAATAATTCCACCACCTAAGAGTATATCCCCATTATACCAAACTGCCGCTTGTCCTGGAGTAATTCCAAATTGCGGTTCATCAAAATTTATCTGTACACGGTTATCTGGTAGAGGAATTATTTTTGCTTTTACCGGAGTAGTACGATAGCGTATTTGTACCTCTGCTTCTATAGCTGTTTGGGGTTCAGAAATTGACACCCAATTAACTTTTTTAATGGTGCAATTTGCTTTTCCGGCACTATCTCGATCGCCTACTATTACCCTATTTTTAGCAACATCTAAACCTATAACATACAAGGGATGAGCCGCCGCAATTCCTAACCCTTTACGTTGCCCTATTGTGTAATGGTGAATGCCATTATGTTGACCTAAAATTTTGCCATTTTTATCAACAATATCCCCCGATTTTGGCGGCAGATATTTATCGAGAAATGCCTGCATTGTTCCATTAGCTTCTACTAAGCATAAATCTTGACTTTCCGGCTTATCAGAGGTTTTTAAATTATATTGAGCAGCTATTTTTCGAGTTTCAGGCTTGGTAATTTCTCCCAAGGGAAATACCGAACCAGCGAGTAAATCTTGGGTAAGATCATATAAAAAATATGATTGATCTTTGTTGCGATCTATTGCCCGTAGTAATTGATAGCGATCGCTATTCCCATCATAACTAATTCTGGCATAATGACCCGTCGCAATGCGATCGATACCTAATTCTTCCTTCGCATAGCGTAGCATTGGGCCGAACTTTACCATTCTATTACATTGTGAACAAGGTAACGGCGTAATTCCCGCTCCGTATCCTTCTACCAAATAATCAATAATATTTTCCTGAAATACATCACGACTATCTACAACATGATGGGGAATACCTAATTGTTCACAAATCACAGCCGCATCAACCATTCCTTCCGAACAACATTGACCTTTACCCTTCATTAACCAAAGGGTAATACCAACAACTTCGTATCCTTGATTATGCAATATAGCAGCAGCAGTAGAACTATCTAC
>CAWUOF010000801.1:0-1780 GCA_963923765.1 uncultured bacterium
CACCTAGTCTTGCATCTAGTAACTATGCGATCGCATAATGTCGCTATATATACAAATAACCTTTGACTTGCTGTTATTCTATTTTGTCTGTATTGTCACATAGCTATCTTAATAGCACAATAAAAACATTAGCTATTGAAATAAATATTTACATTTTATTATTTTTCATTAATTGTAAAAAAATCAAAACTCAATCAGAATAAGACTTTATTGATCATACCTCTATTATTTATTGATGGAGTATTGACTAAATGGCAATGTTAACTATACTGCTAGAAACCCGGTTTCTTCGCTATCTAGTTTCCTAAAACACAATTTTTTATAGAAGCCGGGTTGGGTACATTTCAAAATTATAAAAAGACAACTTCCGACTTTTTGAAGCAGGGTGCATCTTATATTTGACAAAAAAATATTTTAACTATGTAAATATCTATAATTTTTCTGCATAATTCAGGAAGAGCGAAGACAGCGCAACAACGGTTTTTTAAAAATTTGGAAATGCACCCCTTGCTATGGGATAAATTTCTGAAATTTAAAATAGCGATCGAATGCTAATATTAATTATAAACGCTACAATTAAATATTACTCCTTACTATTACAAGCCAGACCATGACCGTAGAAACAAACCTAGAATTCCAAGATATATTTGATATTGTCGTAGTCGGTGCCGGTCATGCCGGATGCGAAGCTGCATTAGCTACCGCACGCTTAGGATGTCGCACACTGCTACTAACATTAAATATAGATAAAATTGCTTGGCAACCTTGCAACCCGGCAGTAGGTGGACCAGCAAAATCTCAACTTACCCATGAAGTAGATGCACTAGGTGGCGAAATCGGAAAAATGGCCGATCGCACCTATCTACAAAAGCGTGTACTAAATTCATCTCGCGGTCCGGCTGTATGGGCATTACGCGCTCAAACTGATAAGCGAGAATACGCAGCAGTAATGAAAAAAATCATCGAAAACCAAGCAAATTTAGCTGTACGCGAAAGCATGGTGACAGACTTGGTTTTAGGTAAAAATAATGAAATTATCGGCGTAGAAACTTATTTCGGTGTTGCCTTTGGATGTAAAGCAGTTATTCTCACCACCGGCACTTTTTTAGGTGGTAAAATATGGGTAGGAAATAAATCTATGGCTGCTGGACGTGCAGGGGAATTTGCAGCTATTGGTTTAACAGAAACTTTAAACAGGTTAGGGTTTGAAACTGGACGGTTAAAAACCGGAACACCTGCCCGTGTAGATAAGCGATCGGTTGATTTTAGCAAAATGGAACCCCAGCCAGGAGATACAGAAGTACGCTGGTTTAGTTTCGATCGCGATGTATGGGTAGAAAAAGAACAAATGCCCTGTTATCTCACCCGCACAACTTCAGAAACTCATCGATTAATACGAGAAAATTTACATTTATCTCCCGTTTATGGCGGTTGGGTAGATGCTAAAGGTCCGCGTTATTGTCCTAGTATAGAAGATAAAATAGTTCGCTTTGCCGATAAAGAAAGTCACCAGATATTTATCGAACCGGAAGGTAGAGATATTCCTGAATTATATATCCAAGGATTTTCTACTGGCTTACCAGAAAATTTGCAATTACAAATGTTGCGAAGTCTTCCAGGTTTAGAAAATTGTGTAATGTTACGTCCTGCCTATGCAGTAGAATACGATTATTTACCAGCAACGCAATGTTATCCTACCCTAATG
This sequence comes from uncultured bacterium, assembly GCA_963923765.1. GTDB lineage: Bacteria > Cyanobacteriota > Cyanobacteriia > Cyanobacteriales > CAWUOF01 > CAWUOF01. The sequence goes on from CAWUOF010000801.1 coordinate 1,706, forward strand.
ACAAAAAAAATAGAAGGCTTATTTTGTGCTGGTCAAATAAACGGTACTACTGGGTATGAAGAAGCGGCAGCACAG
>CAWUOF010000802.1:0-1779 GCA_963923765.1 uncultured bacterium
TCGCTATATTGATTTAGAAGGCATTAAAGATGATATCCAAAAAACATCTCGTCATCCTCACGGCAGCTATACTTACCGTCCCCTATCCAGCATTGGCTTAATTGATGACAGAGAAATGCCATAAAATTAACTAATTTGTTAAAAGCTAATAGCTAATAGGAATTGAATATCAGATTCAGAAAATCAAATTTTAATATACTCTTAAACACTGTTCTCAAATTCTGAAAATATTACTACACCTATTAGCAATTAGCATTTATCTTTGTTAAATTAAATATAAGCATTACAAATGGATAATTAACATAATGATCAACAAATTTGGAGGAAAAACAAAATTAAACATAAAAAGGCTACTACTAATTTTAGTAGCATCTATATTAGTAGGGCTAGGAGCTTGTAGTAAAGAAAATCAAACGGCAAAAAAATTAGCTCAAGATACCGCCGATACAGCTAAAAATTTAGACGCTAACCTAACTTTTAAAAACGTAATTTTAGAACAAGCAGATGATAAAGGGCGGCTGTGGTGGAAAGTTAAAGCTAATCAAGCTGAATATAGCAAAGACCAAAAAAATGCTCAAATTTATAATCCTGATGGCGAACTTTTTCAAGATGGTAAAGTTGTCTATAAAATTAAAGCCACTACTGGAGAAGTACAACAAGATGGCGAAAAAATATTATTACGGGGAGATATTATTGCTACAGCCATTCAAGATGGAGCCGTATTAAAAGGAAAAGAGTTAGAATGGCGTCCGAAAGAAGATAAATTAATTGTTCGCAATAATTTAACAGGCACCCATGCTAAATTAGAAGCAAAAGCAACAGAAGCCCATGTTTTTAGTCGCGCTAGACGGATGGAATTATTTGGGCAAGTTGTGGCTGTTGCTAAAGATCCGCCCTTGCAAATGCGTGGTGAACATTTAATCTGGGAAATGGCAAAAGAAATAGTAATAAGTAATAAACCTATACAAATCGATCGCTACAAAGATGCCAATAATATCACCGATCGAGCCTTGGGAAAAACTGGTCAAGTTGACCTAAAAGCGAAAATAGCAACCTTGAAAGATAATGCTCAAATTACCCTATTAGAACCTCCAGTACAAGCCTTTAGTAACTCCCTGGTTTGGAACCTAAATGGGAAAAAATTAGTATCTGATACTCCTGTGCAAGTTATCCATCGACAACAACCTATGACTGTGAGGGGAAATAAAGGTTGGATGGATTTAGAAAAAAAAGTTTTTTATCTAACTGGTAATGTTATCGGTACAGAAAGTAAACGTCAATCAAAAATGACAGCCGATCGCATGAATTGGTTACTTTCTACTCAAGAAGTTGCCGCCGAAGGTAATGTTATTTATCAACAAGCATACCCCCCTTTAAATTTAAATGGTCCGAAAGCCTTTGGTAAACTTCAAAATCAAACCATAGTTATTACAGGAGATACAGGGGGTAGTGTTATTACTAATATTATTCCTTAAAATTTAGAATTTAGAATTTAGAATTTAGAATTTAGAATTTAGAATTTAGAATTTAGAATTGGGCATTGGGCATTGGGCTAAATAATTGATAATTTATAATTGATAATTGATGGTTATTCATTATCCATTATCCATTATCCATTGGGTATGGGGTATTGGGCATGAGGAAAGGGAGTTAGGAGTTGGGAGTCGGGAGTCGTTAGTCGTAGTTGATATTCCCGAAAAATCAGAATTTGGGAGTCGTTAGTCGTTAGTCGATATTCTTAATGCGTTATACCCAATTCCTAATGCTAATGCCCAATTC
>CAWUOF010000803.1:0-1777 GCA_963923765.1 uncultured bacterium
AAAACAGTATTTATGGATTGTGATATCCATTATCACTTTGGCAGTAACCGTTTTACCTGTTTATGCTCAACAACGTTTTTCTTCTCATCAAGGCTTTCAGCTTTCTACTTTTTCTGCTATTAAAGCAGGAGTTTATCAAGGCGAGAATACAGTAGCTGAAATTAAACGTTATGGTGATTTTGGCTTGGGTACCTTTGATGGATTAGATGGAGAATTAGTTCTGCTTAATGGTAAGTTTTATCAAATTAAAACTGATGGAATAGCTTATAGTGTTCCCGATGATATTAAAATACCTTTTATTGTAATGACGTTTTTTCGGCAAGATGAATCTTTACGGTTAAATGGAAAAATAAATTATCAAGAATTACAACAGCAAATTAATCAACATTTGCCCAGTCAAAATTTACCAGTTGCAATTCGTTTAGAAGGTGTTTTTCCTTATTTAAAAGTTAGAAGTGTTCCTAAACAAGTACTTCCTTATCCGGGCTATGAAAGTATAGTTAAGAATCAACAAAAGGTTTTTGAATTGCGAAATGTTAAGGGTACATTGGTGGGATTTCGATTTCCGCAATATATGAATGGTGTAAATGTACCTGGTTATCATTTCCATTTTATTACCAGCGATCGCCAAACAGGAGGACATTTAATGGATGGCATATTTTTAAATGCTGTAGCTGATATAGAAACTTTGCAAAATTGGCAAATTAAATTTCCTAATAATAGTGGCTTTAAGCAAGCAAATATGGAATAAAATTAGGCAAAGCGGAAATTAACTGAAATTAAGTTTTAGAAAAAGTACGTTTTCGCAAAATTTCTAATAGAGTATTAAAAACTGGTGGTAAAGGGGCGATCGCTTCTATCCATTCTCCTGTAATGGGATGTTGTAACTTAAGTTTCCAAGCGTGTAAAGCTTGCCCTGGTAAGTTAACACCGATATCTTTGCCGTTACTATAAACTGGATCGCCAACAATGGGATGGCCAATATGGGCGGAGTGAATACGAATTTGATGGGTGCGTCCGGTTTCTAATTGAAATTGGATTAAAGTATAGTTACCGATTCTTTCTTTAATTTGCCAGTGGGTTACTGATGGTTTACCGCCTTTTTCTTCGGGTATGATAGCTTGTTTTTTCCGATCGATACGATGACGACCGATAGGTAAATTTATTGTCCCGCTTTCGGTTTTTGGGGCACCGTAGACAACGCCTAAGTATTCTCGGCGGGCTGTTTTGGCTTTTAGTTGGGCTTGTAGGTTTTGGTGTGCTTGATCAGTTTTGGCGATCGCTAATGCTCCGGTGGTATCTTTATCTAATCTATGCACTATGCCGGGTCGTTGTACTCCCCCAATACTTGATAAAGGACAATGGGCTAATAAAGCATTAACGATCGTTCCTTCTGCATGACCCGCAGAAGGATGGACGACTAAACCGGCGGGCTTGTTGATAATTAATAAATGATCATCTTCATAAAGTATTTCCAGGGGAATTTCTTCCGCTTGCATGGAGGTTTCTTGTATTTGGGGAATAGTAATTTTTATCCGATCGCCTGGTTTTAGTTTATGTTTTTTACTGGCTATAATTTGATGGTTTATTTCCACGCATTCTTGCTCAATTAGTTTTTGAATACGCGATCGAGATATATCTGGTAATTGTTCCGCTAACCAACTATCAAGGCGATCTGTTGTTGTTTGTGCTTCTAAGTTAATTTCTTTCACGTTTAATTTATTATTTATTAGGCATTTTTCATTTATTGTATCATCATCTGGTAATAATGAAAATT
>CAWUOF010000804.1:0-1776 GCA_963923765.1 uncultured bacterium
GCCCCTGACCAATAAATCAGCATGGTCAGAAATAGAACAGCAAATGAGACATTATCCAGCCAGTTCTGGAGTGCAACCAGATCCATGTACAAAATTCTCCAGTAGTTTTTTATCTTGGTCTATGCTATCTATTATTGTCGCTGTTTTGATTGCATATATTTATAATTTGAGCAGAAAAAGGCAAGATGGCTCTTGTAGCCGATCGCTAAGATTTTTGTAAATGTCCAATTATCCCAGTATAGGGACTTTTTCGGTTATTTTTAAATTTTGAGGTTTATAATCCATACCATCAACAGCATGATTATTTTAACAATGGTTTTTTATATTTTTTAGATGCAACTGTTATTTTTTATTGATTTTTTTAAAGTTTTTATATTAATTCCTTAAAAATAATTACTATTTTTCTTCTAATTTAATCACAACATTAAGATTTATTTAAAGTTTAATTAAAACTCTGGAATTAATACTATATAACTGTTATTTTGGAAGAGAATTTTTTGAGAGCAGGATATGTTGCAATCGATCGCCAAAACATTTGTATTAGTAATAATACTTATGTTTTTTTGCCTAATCTTACCTAACCAGGTTTTAGCTATTCCTTTTCAGGGTCAATTAACCGCTACCAATACTTGCCCTGCTGGAATTTCCATTAAACCAGGAAATAATCCAGATAATTTAACCTTGGAAAAGGGAAAAATTTATCAAATTGTAGGGAAAAATTCAGATAATCCCTCTCATTATTTACTAAAAATTCCTAATGCTAATCCTGCCGATCGCTGGGTTAAAATTAATTGCGGTAACTTTGCTGAGGTTGCAGAAGTAACACCTCCTAAACCAAATGCAACAGTTTCTAATAGTAGCAATGACTATTTACTAGCTTTAAGTTGGCAACCGGCTTTTTGTGAGGCAAAACCTGATAATTTGGAATGCCAGCTTTTAGCTAAAGATCCTACCCGTCCAGAAGCTACCCATTTTGTTTTACATGGTTTATGGCCTCAACCTATATCTAACATTTACTGTGGTGTTAGTAATAGTGATATTGCTAACGATAAAAATCATAAATGGGAGGAGTTGCCAGCAGTAGAAAATCAACTTTCTCCGGAGACTTGGCAAAAACTACAAGCTGCTATGCCTGGAACTTTATCAAATTTACATCGCCATGAATGGATTAAACATGGCACTTGTTATCCAGGTACACCAGATGAATATTTTGCTGAAGCAATTGAGCTTTTGAATACTTTTAATAATTCCCAAGTGCAAGCAGTAGTGGCTAGTAAGATTGGTAGTCAAGCTACTGTCACCGAAATAGATAATGCTTTGTCTTCTTTTGGTGCTAATACAGGGGAAAAAGTTGAGGTCAGATGTGATAAAAATTCGGTGATGGGAGAAATTTGGGTTAATCTTGAAGGTAATATTACTTTGACTACTCCTGTATCTGATTTACTCAAAAATGCTCCTGATGCTAAGGCAGAAAAAGTATCATCTTGTTTAATTGATGATGCCCGCGATTAATTTTAATTAATTTTTAATTAATTTTTGATTAATTTTTTGCCTGTTAATAGATGTACTGATTTTGGTATTTGAAATTAGGGTAAGTTAGCTGAAAATAACTAATTATAGTTGTTTTAAATAGCTAATTTACCCTATTTCTATATTAGTAATTATGGTTTAAGGAGAGGTGGTGGGAGTTGGTGTGGGTGTAGTTTGAGGTGATGGAGTAGTTTCTGCATTTGGCGTGGGTGTCGTTTGAGGTGATGGGGTGGTGTTTGTATTTGG
>CAWUOF010000805.1:0-1767 GCA_963923765.1 uncultured bacterium
ATAGTAATTCGTCAACTTGACAACGAAAAAGGAGTACCTGCGCCCAAAAATGTATCACCAAAACAAGTAGGTTTTAACGATATCTCCTCTGATATTGATGGAGTGATTCGTCGTAATATACTATTTGCACAAGATACTACAGGCAAAAACTTACAATCTTTTTCCCTGCGACAAGCTATTTTATACTTAAAAAATAAAGATATTACACCAGAACCAAGTGCCATAAACCCTAGTTATCTGCAATTAGGAAAAGCAGTATTTATTCCGCTTGATGGCATTTCTGGTGTATATCCAACTACAGAAACTGCGGGATATCAAATTATCCTTAATTATCGTTCCGCTAATAATATCGCACCAAAAGTTACTGTCGGTGATGTTTTAGAAGGTAAACTAGATCCGGAATTAGCTAAAGATAAAATAGTAATGATTGGTAGTACTGCTCCTAGTCTACGAGATAATTTTTTTACTCCCTATAGTTCTGCTAATTCCGAAACACCAAAAATGTTTGGCGTGTTAGTCCATGCTCAGATGGTCAGTCAAATTCTGAGTACGGTACTTGATAATCGTCCTTTTATTGTATTTTGGCCGCGATCGGGAGAATATGCTTGGATTTTTTTCTGGTCTATAATTGGTGGAATTATTGCCTGGAAATGTCGTCATCCCGCCTTACTAATTATAAGTATTATAATTATCCTTAGTGGATTAGGATTTAGCTGTTTTACACTATTAATAATAAATTCTGTATGGGTACCAGTAGTAAGCCCAATTTTTGCCTATTTATTTACCTGTGGAATAGTTGTAACGTATCGAGCCTACGAAAGTCAAAGAGAAGCTTATGAAAATAAAAAACAACAAGAAGTAGTAATGAGATTATTAGGGCAAAACACCTCTCCAGAAATTGCGAAAGCGCTGTGGAATAACCGGGAAAATCTACTGCAATCAGGAAAATTACCAGGACAAAAGCTAATTGCTACTATGTTATTTACTGATTTAAAGGATTTTAGCACGGTTTCAGAATTAATGCCCCCAGAAAAATTAATGGAATGGTTAAATGAATTACTGGACGTTTTAACTCAAGAAGTAGTCAAATATCATGGTATTGTCAATAAATTTACTGGGGATGGAATTATGGCGGTGTTTGGCGTGCCTATATCTCGTAATAATGATGCTGAAATAGCTCAAGATGCCGAAAATGCCTGTGCTTGTGCCTTGGCAATGGGCGATCGCTTACAAATATTAAATCGCGATTGGCAACAGCGAGGTTTTCCAGTAATTCAAATGCGAGTCGGAATTTATACAGGCCCCATTGTTGCTGGTAGTTTAGGAGGTAAAGAACGTTTAGAATATGGTGTAATAGGTGATAGTGTTAATATTGCTTCCCGTTTAGAAAGTTGTGAAAAAGATCGTCAATCAAGTATCTGTCGCGTATTAATTGGTCAAGAAACTATGGTTTATATCCAAGATAAATTTTATCTGGAACCTTGGGGACCTTTAGCCTTAAAAGGTAAACAGCAAATGGTGGAAGTTTACCGAGTAATTGCTCGCAAATCAGATGCAGATTTATAGTTATCTTAAATAAGAATAAGTTAATTAAAACCTAAAACCAGAGTTTGCTTTTATTTCTAATGCTATCCCCTAGAAACCATTTTTTAAAAAACCTGGTTTCTTTACTACTCATCAAAAAAAAATATCATTTTTGCTGATTGTTTCCATCTTAATTGCATTCACTATAAACAACAAAACCTGTCTCTTATACACATCTCCGAG
>CAWUOF010000806.1:0-1767 GCA_963923765.1 uncultured bacterium
GTACAAATACTGATTTGAAAATATATATGGGGAAATTTTTTCCTCCCTGTTCCCTGTTTTCTGCTATAAACCATAAACAAAAATAAAATTAGCAAAAGAGGCCCAAAGATGGGGTCAATGTTATTAATTTGGAGTATATTAGTTGGTAGTCTTGGTGTGGAAGCGATCGCGGCAGGTACATGGCTGCGATGTTGGCAAATTATTATAGATAAAGAGCATGAAGAGGAGGAAGAAATCTTGACCCGCTATCAATCTAAAGATGATATTAATATGGAACAAATGCAAGATATGATTTCTGCTCAGTCATCACCTAATACTAATGTAACTTTACAATTACTTAAGGAATCCCGGGCAATGGGATGGGAATTTAAAATAGTGAGAGCAAATACTGATTTGTTTCAGGATCCAATGGTATTTAAGCGTTTATGTGATGAGGAATCTCAAGCTGGATGGGTACTGCTAGAAAAACTTGATAATCGTCGAGTGCGTTTTAAACGTCCGATCGCGTTACGGGAAATGATTAAACAAGAATTATTGGCTTTTGATCCTTATCGTTCCTATTACGGCTCTTCCACTAATATATGGTCTTGGCTGGGGGCAATGGCTCTGGTGGGTTTTACTGTTTTACCTGCTTATTTGGGTTATGTTTTGGTATCAACAACTTTAATTAATTCTAATAAACAAGTTGATGCTGTATCTGCTCCTGTGCAGCCAACTTTGCCTTCTTTAAATGCTCCAACTTTTCCACCTAAGTGATAGGAAGTTTAAAACAAAAGATCATAGGGGAAAATATAATAAGTTGGTGGTTAGATATTTTCAGGTTATCTAACCGAATAAATAAATAATTGCGTGAGATTTTAGATCTATGCTAAAATCTAAATATCAATTTTTGGACAAAAATAGTGTCATTATTATTTGTTTTTATCGGAAAAAACTAAGTAAAATCTATTTTCGTACAAAAATAGTCAGATTTTTGTCTCGTTACCTTTTTTGTTACCCAATTCTAGGAGCTTTGATTGTATTTAAATATACAAAGGAGATTAAAAATAGGATTATTGTAGGGGAAAATAAAAAGGCATAATTTTAGGAATGATTTTTGATGATAATTACTACCCAGCAATTAACTCAATGGAAACAGCAAAAACGTCCGATTGTGGCGCTCACGGCTTCGGATTATGCCATTGCCCAACTGCTGGATATAGCAGGTGTAGATGTAATTTTAGTAGGGGATTCTTTGGCAATGGTAGCTTTGGGAATGGAGACTACCTTGCCTTTAACTTTGGAGGAAATAATTCACCATGCTAAAGCAGTTAGAAGAGGGATAAAACAAGCATTAATGGTGGTTGATTTACCGTTTTTGACTTATCAAGAAAGTTATCAGCAAGCTATACATTCTGCTGGCAGGATTTTAAAAGAAACGGGTGCGGCGGCGGTAAAGTTAGAAGGAGGATATCCGGCGATCGCGGAAACTGTAACTAAGTTAGTGGAAATTGGCATACCTGTATTGGGTCATATAGGGTTAACGCCCCAGTCTGTCCATAAGTTAGGATATCGTCAGCAAGGTAAAACTAAGGAAGCAGGAAAAAAAATTTTAGCCGAGGCGATCGCCCTAGAAAATGCGGGAGTATTTGGTATTGTTTTAGAGCATATTCCGGCAGAATTAGCTTTAGAAATTACCGAAAAAGTAACTGTGCCAACTATTGGTATTGGTGCTGGGCCTTATTGTGACGGGCAAATTTTGGTGACACATGATTTACTGGGGTTTAG
>CAWUOF010000807.1:0-1755 GCA_963923765.1 uncultured bacterium
TTCTAGGGCATCAGATAATGCTTTTTGGGCGGCATCATAGGCATATAGTTTAACTTCATTACCACTAGCAGTAGATTCAGGATGCATTCTCCAATGATAGAGAATTTTAGGAATATGAAAAATATGGGAAGTTTTTTCTGTAAATCTTAATACTAAATCGTAATCTTGGGAACCTTCATAACCTTCTCGAAAACCTCCGATCGCGTTTATAATCGATCGTCTATAAGTGCCTAAATGCCCGGAATACATTCGCGATAAAAATGAATCTGGACACCAATCAGGTTTAAAACATGGCTCTAAAATTTGATTATTTTCGTTAATTTTATCAGCATCAGAATAAATCATATCTGCTTCTGGATGCTGATTTAATAATAAAACTACTTGATATAATGCATCTAAGCTTAATAAATCATCATGATCTAGGAAAGAAATAAATTCTCCTGTTGCTATTTCTATGGCTGAGTTAGAAGCGGCAGAAATATGCCCATTTTCGCTACGAAAAACTAATTTAATCCGGGAATCTTTATTAGCATATTCCTGTAATATTGGCTTAATATATGCTTCTGTAGAAGCATCATCAGCAATGCATAATTCCCAATTAGGATATATTTGATTTATGACTGATTCAATGCCTTCTCTCAGATAGCGATCGGGTGTATTAAAAACTGGCATTATCAAGCTAATTAAGGGTTTATATGTAAAAATAGGCACTGTTGCTGCCATTTGCCTAAAATCCCTGAATTTGGGAAAATTTATTTTTAACCACTTTTCATATAAATTATCAATATCATTATTGGAAGCAACTTGATAAGTTTCTAAAAATTTTATCGCCCCTGTAATTAATGCTTTTTCTCCTTTGTTATGTAAAACATCTGCTACACTTTTTGCTGCCAATTGATAAGGATAAGCTTGATGTGTTTCTGTTTGTGATAGCTTTCTGGTATAGTAAAGAATTTTAGCAACATGAAATATATTTTTAGTAATTTGGGATAGTCTTAAAATTAGGTCATATTCTGCATCTATGGAATTATTAACAGTAAAACCGCCCAAATTATTTACTAGCGATCGCCTATAAATCCCTAAATGGCAGCTTTTCATCCAGAAAATAAAAGAATCTTTATGCCATTCTGGTTTAAAAAATGGTTTGCTAAAAATACCGCTATCGTCTATCTGATTTTCATCGGAATAAATTACATCAGCTTCTGGGGTTTTATTTATCTGTAAAGCTATTTGATATAAAGCGTCGGTAGCTAAAACATCTTTATTTCCTAAAACTGTTACAAAATCTCCTGTAGCTATTGCTAAAGCTGAATTTAATGCCGCCCCAATAGGATTTATGTCAGGCAAAGATATTATTTTAATCCGAGAGTCAACTGTAGTATATTCTTGCAAAACATTTTTAGTTATTGTTTCAATAGATCCATTATCGACAATATATAATTCCCAATGAGGATAAATTTGATATATTACGGAATCAATGCTATGTCTTAAATAAGCTTCCGCCGTATTACAAACTGTGATAATAATACTAAAAATAGGTTTATCTTTAAAAACTTTTAATGTTACTGCTATTTCGTCTAGTTTATTTAGATCTACACAGTTTTCTAATACCCAAGATTCGTAAGCATTGAAATTAATAATTTCTTGATGTATTTGTGGATTTATTTCTATATTTGCTGGGGCATTATCTGCTGTTAAACATTCTCTAACATGATATAAAACTTTATTAATATGAATAATATTATTAGTTTTTTC
>CAWUOF010000808.1:0-1734 GCA_963923765.1 uncultured bacterium
GATGCAGGTATGATAGATTTACCAAATGGTAAACGTTATATTGCCGCAGTTATTGTTAAACGTCCCCACAATGACGATCGAGCTTATGATTTAATTAGAGATATTTCTAAAGCTGCTTATAAACAACTTTCTCAAGCAGCTACTACTGCTGCTACTGCTACTCCCTCACCTTATAATACTCGCGGACCGAATAAAACACCAAATCAGCCTCTAGATCCACCCATGTCAGCAAGTCAGCAAGCACGCATCAAAGATAGATAAATGTATTTAAAAACCCGGTTTGTAGATAATAAATCGGGTTTTGAAAATTAAGAATTAGTTAGATATCTATTTTTATTAGAGATAATTTCCTGAGATAATTGCGTAATTCTCAAATATATAAATAGGTTATTTTACAGAATAATTAGTATTAATATTGACAAATTTTATAAAGTCAAATCGCAATTTTGAGGGCGAGGAGATTTAACTATACTAGAACGCACAAAAGGTAATGCTATCGTTGGCATTACAGCGATTTCTATTTTCATGCACTTTGATGATACTTATCTAAAAAAAATTAATATAAAATTTTGCAACAAATATTGTACATAAATATAAGAATATAATGATAAAAATAAAAGACGATCGCCAAAAAAACGATCGCCCCTATATAATTAAACTTTTTCTTGCAAAACTGGCGTAGGCAATACAACCGGATCGGGTAAAGGTAAATCTTGTGTAGTTTGTTCAGATTTTTGAGCGGCTGTTGCTTTTGCTAAAAGTGGTCTAACAGGTTTAATTGATTTAACGTTAGTTTCTGGCTGAGAAACTTGCGTTTGGGGTAAATTGGCAGATGTAATAGATGTTGACTGTGGTTTTAAATAGGGAATTTTTTTGAGAGCAAGGTGAAAGCCATTAAGATCACCTTTACCATTTATCCCTACCATATCGGTCAGGGCTGGTGGGCCAGTATTGGTAATATTGGGAGGTGGTTGAGGGCGATCGCATACTAGCCAACATTCAACGCTAAAAAAAACCACAAACAAAAATATAGCTAACATAATTAATCCTCGCGTGGCTAATTTGCGTTTAATAGTATTAGTTTACTGTTTAGTTTTTGGGAGTTTGGTAAATTTTTGCATAAATTTGCGATCGATAAAATTTTTCCATTGCCAAAGTAAAGACAAAGGCCCACAGCCAAAATAATCGCGAGAAGTTATAGTTTGACCGTCTCCTGTAGCAATTAAACCTAAAAATTTTGTTTTGGATATAAAAGTTTTTAATGGTTTTTCTAATCAAGCGTGGCGCAAATTGATAAATAATGGTTTACCTTAGCACACAGCCAATAATCCGGATTTTGGCCATAATTTCCTAAGTAATCGTGCCCTATAAATTATATAGCTGAAAATTATAGATTATCCCCCTAAAATTAACTGATAGGATGCATCATCACCAAGATTTAATAGACCTCTTGCGAAAATACGAAATTCTGTCATTCTGAGCGACATCGAAGAATCTGCAAGTTCGCTACACTGCGGCTCAGTATGACATATTATTTTCGCAAGAGGTCTAATGTATATAATTAGGGGTTAAAATTCTGATGCACCATACCAAATATATAATTAATTTTGCTCAGGTACTTAGGCGCAAAAATAGCAAGTTAAATTTGAATATAAAAAGAGAAAACCCCAGCCCAGATGAGTTACTGAGTGAGGTTTCTAGTTGTAGCCAAATTGGAAAATAATAACAGGTAAA
>CAWUOF010000809.1:0-1733 GCA_963923765.1 uncultured bacterium
GTTAACAATATCCTGTAGTCAAAAACCCAACAATAATACCAACACTGCTAATAATACTCCTAGTGAAAATAATACAAATACAAATAGTAATACAAATACTAATACCTCCGGAGATATTCCCATTGGTATAGCCTTAGCCCAAACTAGCAACGTCGCCTTATTAGGACAAGAAGGAATAAATGGAGTAAAAATTGCCGAAAAATATTTTAACGACAAAGGCGGTATAGATGGGAAAAAAATTAAACTAATAATACAAGATACTGGTGGAGATGAAGCCGGTACAATAAACGCTTTTCAAACTTTAATAAATCAACATAAAGTAATTGGTATTGTCGGCCCGACCTTATCCCAACAAGCTTTTAGTGCAGATCCCATAGCCGATCGCGCTGGAGTACCAGTTATCGGCGCCTCCAATACAGCTAAAGGTATTCCCGAAATAGGCGACTATGTTTCTCGCGTTTCCGCATCAGTTTCAGTCATTGCCCCTAACTCCGTCAAAGCAGCACTAAAAATTAATCCCCAAATTAAAAAAGTAGCTGTCATGTATGCCCAAAACGATGCCTTTAACAAATCTGAAACCGAAATTTTTCAGCAAACAGTTAAAGACATGAAATTAGATATAGTAACAGTGCAAAAATTCCAAACAACAGATACAGATTTTCAATCACAAGTTACAAATGTAATTAATTCTAAACCAGAATTAGTAATTATTTCTGGACTAGCGACAGATGGCGGTAATATAGTCCGACAACTACGAGAATTAGGCTATAAAGGCGTTATCATTGGCGGCAATGGCTTTAATACTTCCAATATATTTTCTGTCTGTAAAGCCTTGTGTGATGGAGTGTTAATTGCTCAAGCCTACAGCCCAGATCATCCTAATCAAGTTAATAAAGACTTTCGCACAGCATATAAAAATCAATACGACAAAGAACCACCCCAATTTAGCGCCCAAGCCTTTACAGCACTTCAGGTATTTGTAGAAGCTGCTCAAACTCTGAATAAACAAAAAGATTTAAAAACAATGCCTTTAGATCAATTGCGAAAAGAGTTAAATAAGCAATTATTAGCTGGCAAATACGACACACCTTTAGGGGAAATAGCTTTTACTCCCGTAGGTGATGTAATTCAAAAAGATTTTTATGTTGCCCAACTCAAGGTAGATAATGATGGAAAAAATGGTAAATTTGAATTCCTTAAATAATCTATAGGATAAATAAACTATGGAGTTGAATTTATTTTTACAGCAATTTTTACAGCAAATTTTAAACGGTTTATCTATTGGTAGCGTTTATGCCATTTTTGCTTTAGGATATACCCTAATCTTTTCCATTTTAGGAATTATTAATTTTGCTCATGGGGCAATTTTTACCTTGGGAGCATATTTTACTTATGTCTTAATGGGAGGAAGATTTGGTTTTAATGGCTTGTTAGCTAATGCCGCTTTACCAATAGAATTACCTTTTCCCATAGCTTTAATTTTAGGCAGTATTTGTGCGGGTTTAGTTGGGGTTGGAATTGAAAGAATTGCCTTTAAGCCTTTACGTAGTAGACAAGCTGATTCTTTATTAACAGTAGTTTCTAGTTTGGGAGTAGCCTTAGTAATTGTTAATTTAATTCAGTATTTAGTCGGGGCAGAAAATTATACTTTTCCTGCTAATACATATAGTAATTTACCAGCATCGATTAATTTTGGTAGTGCAGAAAATCCGATTCCAATTCGGACTGTACAG
>CAWUOF010000810.1:0-1705 GCA_963923765.1 uncultured bacterium
TTGTATTTTGCAAACTAAGCCGCCGCCTAATAAATTGCTAGATAGAGTTAGCGGCATACATATTAAGCGCTTTTATTTTGATAGTATCGGTTTTCCTACCTCAACCCAACCTACGGCGAGGTGCGATCGTACTTTAACGATAGATAAAAATATCCTGCAACTCTGCTTCAAACGAATTGTTAGGCTACGTTTTTACTTGATATATTAGATCTCTTGCAAAAGTAACTTAATAATTAATAATAATTAAGAAATAGCCGAATTGACGAAAACTTGATAATGATTAATTATGTTTTTGCCTTTCACAATAGGTCTATGAAAAATTTTATCGCCCCATAGCTTATACTCTAGGGCCAATGCCATAAGCTCAATTTTCCATGCCCCACATCCACCAAAAATATTTTCTCAAAACTGTTGATTTTTTAAACAACATAGCATATACTAATATCAGAAAGGGTAAATAGCCGAATTTATAAGCTGGAATGATTAAGCTTTAAATCAATAACAGTGCTACCATTCATCGGCAAAATTTTGCATCAGTTAATATAGCCTATTTGGGCAGGTTTTGTAGTGTCTATTTGTAGTGGCGATCGCTATGCCAAAGCGAATTATATTTCTATGGCATAGAATGGCTAAACTTTTCCATGACTATTCTGCATAAATACGAGGAGTTGGAACAATGACCACTAATCCTATTGAAGTCGTTTTCAGCTTTGATACTACTGGCAGTATGTACCCTTGTCTAACCCAAGTACGCCGCAAAATTCAAAATACTGTTAATCGATTATTTGCAGAAATACCCGGAATTCGTATTGGTATTATCGCGCATGGTGACTATTGTGATGCTGGTTCATCTTATGTTACTAAACACCTAGATTTAACTAACAATTCTGCCGCTATTTGTAACTTTATCCAAGATGTAGAAGCAACGGGAGGAGGCGACGCGCCAGAATGTTATGAATTAGTATTAAATGAAGCACAATCTCTCAGTTGGAGTCGATCGGCTACAAAAGTATTTGTTTTAATTGGTGATGATTTACCCCACGCGCCTAATAGTAACCCGAAAAAGCTAAATTGGCGTACAGAAGTAGATAAATTAGCTAACATGGAAATACCTGTATATGGAGTGCAAGCATTAAATCGTAACCATGCTACACCTTTCTATACTGAATTAGCCCATAAATCCGGTGGTTTTCATCTTAGTTTAGATCAATTTGCCTATATTACAGATATGGTATTAGCAATTTGCTACAAACAAGCATCGGAAGAAAAATTGTTAGATTATCAAGCGGAAATTATTAGCGATCGCCGCATGAATCGCAGTTTAGATAAAATGTTTAATACGATGTTAAAACGAGAAGAATCATCGTATTTTACTACAACAGATTTAAGGTCAGTGCCCCCAGGACGTTTTCAGGTTTTAGAAATAGATAAAGATATTGCAATTCGCGCTTTTGTATTAGAAAATGGGCTTACTTTTAAAAAAGGTAGGGGTTTCTATGAATTTACTAAATCAGAAACCATACAAGGCTACAAAGAAATTATTCTTATGGATCGGAAAACGGGTGATTTATTTGCAGGGGAAAAAGCGCGGGAAATTTTAGGTATTCCTGTAGATGCAAATGTTCGCATTAAGCCAAATAATTTAGAAAAATACATTGTTTCTGTCTCTTATACACATCTGACGCTGCCGACGATACTCCTTGTG
>CAWUOF010000811.1:0-1705 GCA_963923765.1 uncultured bacterium
GCTATTGCCTTTATATTCTGATACTTGATAAAATTCGCTATCTATTTTACCATTTACTGGCATTAATCTAGTTATTTTTTCTAAAAAATAAAAATTAATTCGTGGATTTCCAGCTTTTATAATAAAGTTATTATTTTCGGCTATTTTTTCCAGGACAATAGTATCGCTTTTTCTTCTTAAGTTATGATAGGAAATAACAACAATATCATCATATTTTCTGGGTTTATCGAAACCTAAAATTAATCCTTGAATTGCGTTTTGCCCTACATAAGCCCTATTACGCAATATATCGGGTACGTTGACTATATACAATCTCTCAGCTTTGTCCAAAGCCTTAATACTATCTAGCATTTGTTTTGATATTTCGCTTGCGTCTCTCCAGGTTTCATTAGCTTTATAGAGTGAATTTCCATACAATAAGGATAGGCATAAAAAGGCAACTACTAACTGTTTGACGCGATTATAGGTGAAAACAAATAGTATCAAGGATATTATAATCGCAGTAAATACAGCAGGCAAATACATAAATCTTTCACTTAAATTTATGTTTAAAGGTGCTCCTAAATTAGCAGTAGGTAAAATAAAAATTATATAACACCAAGCTAGAAAGCCTACTAAACCCAGAATATTATTACTTAGTTCATCTTTTTTGATTAATTTTATTGATCGCCAAATAAATAACCCTATAATTGCTAAGAAAATTAAAGTTAAAGGCAGCAAATCCATAGGAGGCAAGAAACTTCTGGCAGCATATATAAATATATTAGTTAAATAATCTATCGGCTGAATATTTAAGTGTATATTATTGCCATAGCCACCAACAATTTTACCAAGGGAAGCATATCTAATTAAAAAATAAATCGGCCATAACCCACAGTAAATAAAGGTTAAAGGTAAACTTTTTACAATTTTATCTTTTGCTGTCCAGTTTTTCTTATTTGCATAATCACTATATATTTCATAGCCAAAAATCATGGCTGGATATAAAATAACTACCTCTTTTGCCAGTAAAGCCAACATAAAGCAAGCTAATGAAGCTGCTAAATAATATAATTTTGGGGAACGTTTATAAAATATGAATAAAATAAAAGAAGATAAGCAAAATGCAGTAGCACTTAAGTCTGCTCTGCCAGCTATCCAGGTAACTGCTTCTGGATGGGAGGGTAAAATCAAATATATCAAAGATGACATAAAAGGTAAAATATATGTGTAATTTTTTGATATATTATTTGTCTGTAATAGTAAAGCAGTTACTACCAATACCAACCAAGCATTTAATCCATGTAATAATATACTGGTTAAATGATAACCAAAAGGGTTTAATCCCCATAATAGATAATCAGAAATAATAGTTGCCATATGTACGGGTCTTAAAAACATTTTAGAGCCAAACAAGCAAGGCCATATATCTAACCGACAACGATTAGATACCATTTGTATTATAGGAAAATCATCGCTTAGAAAAAAAGAATTAATAATATTCCAATAACTAATAATTGCAGCGATTAAAAATATTGGCAATAAAATCCAGGGACTCCTTTTTATTCTGTTAAACAATTCTGTCATTAACATTTTTAAATCCTCCATTTTTAAATCTTTCCTTATAGCTAATTTTAATTTGCATTACCTGAGATTTATTGATGCTAACATTAAGATAGTTTCTTGACTAACCAAAGAATTTTTTCTTTTACTGGTTTCCGGTGGG
>CAWUOF010000812.1:0-1699 GCA_963923765.1 uncultured bacterium
GTAACCGTGAAATTGCACCTCTTAAACAAGCTGCTGATGCTATCGAAGTTATTACTGATGGTTTAAGTGTTTCTCAGGTTATCGATCGCATTGTTAGTCTTTATCGCGAAAAAATTGGGGAAAAATAATTACAACAATACTAATATAATCAGTATTTATTGGTTATATTAGATACTTCTCAAGGATGCATCAATCTAAGTTTTTTAATGCATCCTTTTTTATTAATTATTGCTTTTAATTATTACTTTTATCCTTTGTTGCGGGCATAGTCATCTTGAAAACGAACAATATCATCTTCTCCTAGATATTCTCCATTTTGCACTTCAATTAAAACTAAGGGAATTACCCCAGGATTTTCTAAGCGATGGGTTGTACACTGAGGTACATAGGTAGATTGATTACTAAAAAGAATTTCTTCGCGATCGCCACAATTAACTTTTGCTGTTCCTGATACTACTATCCAATGCTCACTCCGATGATGATGCATTTGCAAACTCAGTCTATGACCTGGTTTAACTTCTATTCTTTTAATTTTATATCCTCTTCCCTCTTCCAATACTGTAAAAGAACCCCAAGGGCGCATTTCTGTTGCCGAAACTTCTTTCCCATTCACAGATAAAGGTATTATAGTTGCTTGCACGAGTTCTTTAGACTGAGCCATGATTTGATCTCCTTAAAAATACTTAATAGATGGGAGGTTAATTTGCACCCAGTGGGAATTTTTTTACCAGATTTTTAGATTTATAATACCCAGAAAATCTAAATTTTTATTTAAATTTTGCTATTCTGGGAACAAGTCTAATATAAAGAATTTTTCCTAACCCCAAGGCTGGTTAGTTCTTTGCATCTGTTAACTATATTCACCACATTTAAACATAGCAAATACACCCTACTATTTGTCATCAGTAAATCAGAAAATTATCTGAATTTATATTAATTCTTTACATTCGCAACCTTTAGGTTTAATAAAACTTTATATATTTCCCTACAATGGTGTTTCAATAGATAGACAGAACTATGCTAATTTTTTATTATCCAACCTCTCATTATTAACAACCCCTTTTACATCTTTGTAGCATTGACACAAAATTTTAATAGCAGGCGAGCGGCGCATTTTTTTCTTGCTCTTGACAAACTCATATTACTTATGATAAGCTGATTCCGATGAGGAAGAACTGCCTATAAGCTTGATTAAAAAATCAACAAAAACAGGCGATCGAAGTTAAATCAAAGTTAAAAGACCAAGAATTTTTTTAATAAGTTAAGGTTTGTAATTATTTATTTTTTTGAGATTTTTTGAAGAAAAAAATATTATATAAAAACAATATCAAGAAAAACAGAAAATTACCTATAATTATTCCATAATCACCACCAATAGAATTAAATAATATACTAATTATTACACTAATAAACGCAAGTATTCTAGCAACTAAAATATTTTTATAGTCATTATAACCTACTTGATAAAAAAAGCCAGAAAATGTAACAACAAGAACAAATGTCAAAGGTGGTATAAACATATAATTTGGAAAAATTAAATTTTCAAGATTAATATACATCAAAAAAATCTTAAAAAAACATTTATAAGTATTAAATTTATTATTATTTTTCCTGGTTAAATTCGCCTAACTCGTCACTATATAAAACAATATATTGTAGGGGCGGGTTATGCGATAAATTCTGATACTACACGATAGGA
>CAWUOF010000813.1:0-1690 GCA_963923765.1 uncultured bacterium
CTACTGTAGCTGCTACGCCTTTGAGCAAATTTTCTGGTGAGTTATTGTTATATGATTCTAAAGGACGTAATCGGATAACTGCCGCATCTGCACCACCAGGCATAACCACAGTATTATTTTGTACTTGATGATCATATTGGCGATAAACCCACCGCTTTGATGCAATTGTAGGAGTATCTAATAATTGCAATACGATATCATTCCAAGTTTTTAAGCTGCCTTGTATTTGCATACCAACTGTGGTGGTATTAGGCAATGATTCTATTTTCCATGCTGCTGCTTTTTGGGCGTATTCAGGTGGCTCTGATAGTAATTCTCGCTGATAAATTGGTGTGTTATCTGCCAAAGCTGTAGCGGGAATTTCTGCTGCTATTTTGCCTTGGAAACGAATTCGCACGATCGCCTCTTCTATGACTTCTCCAGCTACAACGGCTTGTAATCCCCAACGATGGAAAATATCTATTAATTCTTGTTCCCTGCCTTTGTGAGCGACAAATAACATCCGTTCCTGGGATTCTGATAGTAGATATTCGTAGGGAACCATGCCTGTTTCTCGTACAGGGATTTTATCTAAATCAAAGTCAATGCCAACGCCGCCTTTTGCTGCCATTTCTGATGTGGAGCAGGTAATACCGGCTGCACCCATGTCTTGGGCGGCGACTACTGCTCCGGTTTTGAAGGCTTCTAAACAAGCTTCGATCAGGGATTTTTCTAAGAATGGATCGCCTACTTGTACCGCAGGGCGATCGTCCATTGATTTGTCGCTTAATTCGACGCTGGCAAATGCGGCGCCTCCCATGCCATCTCTGCCTGTGGTGGAACCGACATAAAGTACCGGGTTGCCAATGCCTGAAGCGCCGGCTTTGACAATTTCCGGTGTTTCCATTATTCCTAATGCCATGACGTTAACTAGGGGGTTGCCGGAATAGGCGCGATCGAAATAAATTTCCCCGCCAACTGTCGGCACTCCAACGCAATTACCATACCCTGCTATACCTGCTACAACTCCTGTAAATATACGTCGGTTGCGAACGTCTTCTAACGGCCCAAACCGGAGGGAGTTAAGAACGGCCATTGGACGTGCCCCCATTGTAAAGATATCGCGGAGGATACCGCCGACGCCGGTAGCTGCGCCTTGATAGGGTTCGATCGCGCTGGGATGATTGTGGGATTCTATTTTAAAGGCTAGTCGAATTCCGTCGCCTAAGTCTACTACTCCGGCGTTTTCTCCCGGTCCGACTAAGATGCGATCGCCTTTGGTGGGAAATTGACTTAATAGTGGTCGAGAGTTTTTATAACAACAATGTTCCGACCACATGACGCTAAACATCCCTAATTCGGCTTTGTTGGGATGACGACCTAAACGCTTGACTATTTCTTCATATTCTGCTGGGGTCAACCCTTCGGCAGCAATTTCTTCAGGGGGAAAAGGAGCAGAGGAAATGGTAGACATAAAACCCTTGTAAAACCAGATACGGGGTTTATTTTATCGGTTAACCTTTGCTACCTGACAAAATACTATTTTTTATTAAGGTTGAGTGGCGATCGCTTTGCGGCTGGGATATAACCTAATTTGTTTTATCTGACTGTTGGGCTGCCGTCTGTTGTACGATTTTTATGTCTAAATCTAAGGCTGTGGCAATTTGTTCTATTGTTAATCCGATCGCTAATAGTCTAGTCACTGATTCTA
>CAWUOF010000814.1:0-1686 GCA_963923765.1 uncultured bacterium
ATAAGAGACAGCCTGCTCCCTTTCCCCCCTGCTCCCTTTCCCCCCTGCTCCCTTTCCCCTCTGCCCCATGCCCATTAAATCACCTGTTGCCAAATCTTAATATGCTTATCCATACTACCACTAACTAACGTCTTCCCATCCATACTAAAAGCCACAGAAGTAACACCTTTTGTATGCCCAGAAAGTGTACATAAAAGCTCACCATTCCTGATATTCCAGATTTTAATATTCTTATCACCTCCACCACTAGCAATGAGTTTTCCATCCGGACTAATTGCTACTGAATTAACGCCATTATGTAACCAGCCAGAATGCCCGATTAATGTCCTAATTAACTTACCTGTAAACCAATTCCATAATCTAATTTCATTACCATTATCGCTACTAGCAATTATTCGACCATTAGGACTAAAAACTACAGAATTTACTATACCTAAATGTCCGGCAAAAATACGAATTTCTTTACAAGTTTTTATATCCCACATTTTTACATCAAATTCTATACCACTAATCAGATATTTCCCATCACCACTAAAAGCTACAGATTTAAAAGTACCTGATTTTCCCGCAATAACCCCTATTTCTTTACCAGTTTTTATATCCCATAGTTTAATTTTTTTATCATCTCCACCACTAGCTATAATATCACTTTCTGGACTAATAGCAACACTATTAGTTCCCCCTGGATGTGCTAATATAGAATAGATCTCTTGTTTAGTTCTCAATTTCCAAATTTTAATTACACCGTCATCGCTACCACTAACTAAAAATTGTTTGTTAGCACTAAAAGCTACTGTACGCACAAAGGATAAATGCCCCGTTAAAGTATATATTTCTTTTCCAGTTTTTAAATTCCATAGTTTAATAGTACAGTCTTCACTAGCACTAGCAATAATTTTTCCACTCGGACTAATAGCAATAGCACAAATTCCAGCAAAAAAATCTGAATGTCCTTTGAGGGTGTTAATAAGTCGCCAATGTTGAGGTAATTTTTTAGAATTTTCTTTATTACTATTATCATCAGAAGTTGTTGATTTTTTGTTATTTTCCTGATTTGAGGTTAATAAATCTTGTAATACTTCTGAGGCTGAATGATAGCGTTTATTAACAGCATTTTCGATAAGTTTATCTAGTATTCTTCCTAATTCCTGAGTAATATTATTTTTATTTAAATAATCTCGCCAAACCCATTTATTTTCACCAATATCGAATAATTCAAAGGGAGAAACTTGGGTAAGTAAATATAAACAAGTTACACCTAGACTATATAAATCACTGGCAAAAATGGCTTTACCTCTAATTTGTTCCGGAGCGATATATTCGGGAGTGCCGATCGATGTTCCAGTTTTTATTAAAGCTGTACCAGTAACAAATTTAGCTGCACCAAAATCTACTAGAAATATTTTACCATCCTGACGATAAATAATATTTTCTGGTTTAATATCTCGGTGAATAACTTGGCGAGTATGGATAAAATCAAGTATAGGTAATATGCTATTTAATAAATCTCTAATTTGCTTTTCTTGAAAAACTCCTTCTGTTTTTAATATTTCTGCTAAATTTTGTCCATTGATAAATTCTTGGATTAAATATTGATAGTTATCTTGGATAAAATAGGCGAGTAAATCAGGTATTTGGGGATGTTTACCTAATTCATCTAGTCGCATTGCTTCTTGCTCAAATAAT
>CAWUOF010000815.1:0-1686 GCA_963923765.1 uncultured bacterium
CATGGGTAAACTAGAAATAATTTTAATTGTATTACCACTAGAAGCTGATTTATTTGTATTACAGCCACTACAGGCAGCAATTACTACTAATACCGAAATAATTTTTTTCCAGTCCATATTAGAAAACCTGTTTTTTTGATTTACTGTTTTTTTGCTAAGATAGTCTATTTTTTTGCTAAATCTAACCTCTATTCTATGGTAGAAATTTGGTTAAATGGCCATGAGTTTTCACCCTCTCGCGGGAAATTGTATTATTTCTTGTCTTTTTTCGCAATTAATTTTTAGCAATATCACTTTTTAGGCGATCGTGGGGCTTAATTTTTTTTGGACAAACCACTTTTCCGGTAAAATACATTACTTTTTAATATTGTCATACTTTATTTCTGATACTTTAGAAATGATGATTCTTTATTTTACTAAAAAAATAATATTTGGCTGCATCTCATACACAGCCAAAAACACAATATTGTAATTATGCAAATATAAGGGAATTTTTGTTTGTAGTCCATAGGACGCTTTAGACAGCGCCAATAAATTTTTATAATTTTGTTTTATAATTTTGAAATATACCTTAATATTTTAACTTATGAAGCTATTTAATTACTCGTCAATCAATTAAATATATACAAAAATCAAGTAATAAAAGATAGGTAAATCTTTAACAAAAACCAAATAATAAAATTAACAATATTTATTTAAAATGCATTAAATAATTTTATTAAATAATAACAACAACACTTTTATTTTTATGATTTTTTGTAGCTAAAATTAACTCATTCCAAACCAAGGGGCTACTTTTCGGAGGGCAGTCTCAAGACTGATCAATAATGTGGCCAAGGGCATAACTAAATTAATAGATATTTCTGCCCTGCCCGAAAATTCCCCATTCTGCATTATCAGATACTCCTTTACATCCTTTCTTGGGCTAAGTCCCGAATTAAGGATAATTTCGATCGAATATAAGCATTAAGAATGCTGGTTTGTTCTCGATCTAAAGGGGAATTTGTCTGAAATTGCTTGAGTAACCATTGTGCCAAACTAGCATCATCTAATTTTAGCAGCATATTGGCTTGGGTGGTTTCAATTAAAGTCCAGAGTTGACGCAGCATTAAGGGAGTCATAACATCTCCTTGTTGATGTATTTCTACATTGTTCCTGGGAGTGGTAGGAAAATTCAGGCTGTTAATTATACTTATTGCCATACCTACTATCCCTTTTTTTAATTATTCCTTTATGTTTCTAGGGTAGCTGAATCTAGCTATACCGAAACCAAAAATACACAAGATGCAACAAGTCTTACGAATTGCTTACAATTGCTGAGTTGGGCTTTACACCCAAACCTGCGGCCAATCAATACTTGCATTTTAATGCAGGTAAAGCTGGGAAACTGTATTAATTTTTCCCAAAATCGCAGAAAGTTTTAAATTTAGGATTTAAGCAGGGGCACAAGGGAGCAGAGGAGACGATATTTTAAATGTTAAGAAATCAATTTTATATTTAATGTATCTTAATATTTACTTGTATTAGAAGATTGGGAAAATATAAAACATGGTTTGAATATGACCGATCGCCTTCTGATTAGGTTAAAGTTAACCAACTCCTAATCATAAATATCATAGGCATTTTTAACCATCTCCCGATGTTTAGATCAGGGCTGTTTCATGCTAATAAAATTAGCAAACAGCC
>CAWUOF010000816.1:0-1676 GCA_963923765.1 uncultured bacterium
AGATATGCCAGGGATGTCTAATTTTTTTCCTAGTCTTCCCAGCACTATATTATCTAGGTACTTATTCTTCGTCTTCTTCGTCTTCTTCCTCGTCGTCTTCAAGTTCTAAACTTTCATCCCGATCGACTTGTTTTAAATGAATGTGTTTACGTCCCAAGGATATCTCGAAAGTATCGCCCGGTTCCAAGTCCATTTGTTTGGTATATGCGGCACCTATCAAAATATTACCATTTGATTGCACGCTAACTTTATAACTAGCACTACGTCCGCCTCGTCCATTTTCTCCCTTTCCTTCTAGGGCAATTCCTTCAGCTTCAATTAAAGCATTTAGGAATTTAAGCATATTAACACGCTCTGTTCCGTCTTTTGTATGGGAGTAGTAACCGCAAGATCTGGCTTTTTCTTCTTTGCCAAGGTTGCCTAGTTCTTTAATTTTCTTGAGTAGAGCTTTTCCGGTCAAGGGGGTGGGTTTTGCATCGGATTCTACTGCTGCTTTCGCTTTTGTTCTGGCCATATGCCTTTACTCCAACAACTGTTATTTATAAGTTGATTGTACAGCAAATATCAATTTGAGAAAACTAGTAAAATAGCTGATTTTTTAGTTTTTAAGCTAGATTTTTTTCTAGTCGATCGGGATCATTAAAGATAAGATTTTTTTGGCAAATTGCCAATAAATGTTTTTTTAGATTTCATATTGTTGTAAAAATGACGAATTATGCTAATATATTCCATCTAATTATTGTCGATGTAGCCAATTGTCAAGTAACACAAACAGACAAACGACACCTAGGTGATTTTTACTAGTATTATCTTTATATAGTTAGTCTATTTGATTCATAAATAGGGTAGGGGCGAACGGTAGTAGTTCGCCTCTAAAAAATTTTATTGACATTTTATCTGTGCAACTTGTATTTATATTTTGCCAAGAGTATCTATTTTTTACATTAAATATAGAGGACACAGAAAACTCAAAGGGTAAAAGGCAAAGATAACAGAGAGGAAATAAATATCAATAGCAAAAAAATAATATTAAATTCCGACAAACATGGGCCAAGTAGCGATCGCCTCTAGCAAATTATTTTACCTTTTATTTATATTCATTATAATTTTTAACTAAAATATCTAAAAAGTCTTATCCCTGTTTTACCGAACTATAATACACTGCCTAAACACCTAAAAACCTATGTCCCATTACCATTGGACAGCAATCGATTGATTATTCTATAATATTTATATTCCCCATTACCCTTTATCCGGTAATTTCAAAACCCTGTAGCCCTTCTACTTCTTCATATTCTATATTTACATTTTTTACTATAGCCGATCGAGGCCCTTGATAACACCATTCCACCATCTTATTCACTGCTGTTTTCTCGCCTTCAAATACCGCCTCCACACGGCTATCTGGAAGATTTTTTACCCAGCCATTAAGTCCTAACTGATAAGCTTTGCCACGAGTATAATATCTAAATCCTACTCCCTGTACTATACCGGCAATAAAAACATGGGCACGAATTAAATCTTCTGGCAGTGATCGATTTTCCATTCTTTAAACTTAATTCTCATACTATATATATTTAATTTTAACAGAAAATTTATTTTGACTTAATTATCCCAATATTTTTTTAATTTTTTTATTGAGGGTTGATCTTATGGTAAGTAAAAACACGCTAACT
>CAWUOF010000817.1:0-1673 GCA_963923765.1 uncultured bacterium
ATATTAAAATCTGTCTTGTATATTATATTAAAGATTTCTCTCCATTCAAGTTTAATTAATTAATTATCTTTATTTTGTAATTCTTTAATTTTAGCTAAAGCATGATCTCTATCCTGTAACTTACCTTGACTTAAATAAATTTCTGCCGCTTTTTCCCAATTTTCTATAGCGCTTTTTTCATCCCCAAGTTTATAACAAGCCGTGCCCCGATTGTAATAAGCATTAGCATAATTAGAATTAATTTTAATTGCCTGAGTATAATCTTCTATGGCTTCTAAATAATCACCTAACTCCGCATGGGCAGCACCTCGATTGTTATAAGCTCTTTCCCAATCAGGATTTAATTTAATTGCTTCTGTATAATCTTGAATTGCCATGACATAATCTCCTTGACGATAGTAGATTATGCCACGATTATTATAATCTTCAGCTTGATTAGGATTGCTTAAAATATTTTCGTTTTGATCTATTAAATTATCCTGGTTATTTTCATTAATTATATCTGGCGTTTGGGCTGCTATTACTGCTTTTTTCTGTTTATGATTAAACCATAAAATAAAAACTATAGAAATAATGAAACTAATTAAAATAATCCCGTTTAAATTAACCGGACGTTGACCGATTAAATTTTGAAATATTTTTTCTACTGGATTATTATTAGGTTGGGGAATTTGAGCAGGTGCAAGATTAGGATTAATTCGCACTGCTTGATTATAATCTTCTGTTGCGCCTTGATAATCTCCTAATTTAATCCGTGTAACACTACGATTTTGATAGGCTTCGGAAAAGTTAGGATTACGTTTAATAGCTTCAGTATAATCTGTTACTGCCCCTTTATAATCTCCTAATTCGCTCAGAATTATACCGCGATTGTAAAATGCTTGTGCGTCTTTATTATTAAGTTGAATTACTTGGGTATAATCAGCAATGGCTTTTTGTTTTTCTCCGGTTTTACTATAGGCATTACCTCGATTTAAATAAGCATCAATATTATTAGGATTTCTGATAATTGCTTGGGTATAATCTGTTATACTACCTGTAAAATCTCCTATTTCGCTGCGAGAAATTGCTCGGTTATGGTAAGTATCGGCTAAATTAGGATTACGTAAAATTGCTTGGGTATAGTCAGCGATCGCTTTTTCATGTTGCCCCAAAGCGGCAAATGCAGCACCTCGGTTAATATATATGCTATCTACTAATTTGGGATTAATTGTCAGGGCTTGATTATATGCGGCTATTGCTCCCTGATAGTCTCCTTGACGATATTTTATTAGCCCTTGTTGAAATAATTCTTGAGCATTATTTCTTGGTATGGGGGATATATCGGGGCGACTAACTGGCGGGTTTGTTGGCGCTATTGTTGTTGGAATATTTGCTAATACTTCGATCGGTGCAGTTATAATTCCGAGAATACTAAGTAATATAATAGGTTTCATGGCAGTATTTTAATAGACATGACAAAATATAATAATGATTTATTTGCCAAATTTTCCCACAACTTTAGATTTTTATTTACTTGGACTAATCACCTATAACTATAATGTGTTCTCATAAAATATACTATATTTAAGTAAATATTGCTAGTTTTTATCACCAATAAATCCTAAAATTTTCGGAAATTTCCCCAATTAATCAATCATACTTGCCAGTTTAGCAGTAAATCACAACCAAGT
>CAWUOF010000818.1:0-1665 GCA_963923765.1 uncultured bacterium
TTTGACCGATCGATGGAAAGGGCTTCAGGAGTTTATAAACGCAATGCCAAAGGAGTCGCAATTTTACTAGGTTGTTTTATTGCTGTTGGTGCAAATGCCGATACAATATACATTGTTAATCGTTTATCAAAAGATTCGGTATTGCGTAGCACTATTACTCAATATGGTAATGTAGTAGTAACAGAAAATCCAGACAAAAATACCAACGATTTTGGACCTGTTAAAGCTAAGGTAGAAGAAGCATTACAGCAGGTAGCTTTACCCATTGGCTGGGGGTCTGACAACATAAAAAATCAAGAAGAATATGCTAGTAAAGATATACCATTTGTAGCTGGGTTAAGACGTACTTTTGGCTGGGCTATTACTGGGTTAGCTGTGTCAATGGGTGCTAAATTTTGGTTTGATTTACTTGGTAAAATTATTGATGTCCGTAATGCCGGTAAAAAGCCTGATAAATCATAAAAAAGAATATCTTTTTTAAAGATATCAGCAAAATTTTACATTTATTCGGGTGCGTCAGATGTTAAAACTTGATTATATAACTTAAATCTGACATTTGAAGCACCCTATAAATTGCTTTTCAGGTAACTATTTCCAAGGCGCTATGCCCAATACTATATATCCAATAAATAATGCCTGATTTCCTGATTTTTAAAAGTGTCTAAATAATTGATATTATTTCTTATAATCCATCCCCCATGCATGAAATAACAGGTTTTTTAAATCTCAATAAACCTTTTGGTATTACTTCCCATGACTGTGTAGCTAAAATTAGAAAATTACTCAAATTAAAACGAGTCGGGCATGGAGGAACTTTAGATCCAGCCGCAACAGGTGTTTTACCTATAGCTATAGGTAAGGCTACTAGATTATTACAATTTTTACCAGGAGAAAAAGCTTATCGGGCAATTATTCGTTTCGGTGTAGCCACAACAACAGATGATTTAGAAGGAGAAATTATTACATCTCAGCCTGTAAATAATTTAACTTTAGATGCGGTAAAATTACACCTAGATAAATTTATAGGCAATATTCAGCAGGTTCCTCCTAGTTATAGTGCAATTCAAATTCAGGGAAAACGTTTATATGAATTGGCAAGGGCGGGAGAAGTTGTTGATATTCCCACGCGATCGGTAGAAATTTCTAAAATAGATATTTTAAATTGGCATCCCGGAGATTTTCCAGAATTAGAGTTAGATATATCCTGTGGATCTGGTACTTATATTAGATCGATCGCTAGAGATTTAGGAACAGTTTTAAACGTAGGTGGCACTCTAGCTGGTTTAATTCGTACTGCTAGTAGTGGTTTTAATTTACAAGATAGTTTAACTTTAGAAAATTTAGCATCAAATTTAGAACTAGGCAATTTTCAACCTATTCCTCCACAAGTAGCCTTAAAACATTTACCTGCCATAAATTTACCCCCAGAAAATGCCCGTCGTTGGTGTCAAGGGCAAAAAATTACTTTATCTCCCCTTGAATTAACTACTATCACCACAGAAACAACTGGTAATTTGCGGGTATGTGATGCAGACGATCGCTTTTTAGGTATTGGCGAGATAATAAATTTTACTACCCATCTTCTATTAATTCCCAAAATGGTATTTGTAACCTAATAGGGCTGTCTCTTATACACATCTCCGAGCCCACGAGACCTCTCTACAT
>CAWUOF010000819.1:0-1665 GCA_963923765.1 uncultured bacterium
CTCCAGTCCCAATAAATATTAAAAAAATTTTTAAGATAAATTTGAGAATATTTAGCAATAAGTTATAAGATTTTATGGTTAAATTTTTTAAGTAGTTCCAAATAGGGTGATGGCCTCGATCGAGGTTAAACGGCTGCTAACCCTGGAAATACTAGGAAAATAGGGAAATTATTTAGTTTTATCAAAGCTAAATTGCCCCTGAGTACCTGGTAAATTTATATTTTCCGGTTGTGTAGCTGACTAAGGGCCTAAAGATAGAGGAAAAGCGATCGCCTTAATTATTGAAACTATTGAAAAATATTATCAAATTATACCATATTAAGGGAGGATATTTAATTCCTAGACAAGTCCCATGATTACAAGTCCCATTAGGACAAAATGTTAGATTAATTTAATTTCTTAACTATAGTGCGGTTAAATAATATAACTATAAATCTATAAAAATTTTTATATATATAACCCACTAAGTATTTTATCTAATTTTTTTGTCACTATTAATCACTATTCATTATTTACTTACCGTTCATTGCTAAAATGGTTGATCAGAAATTAATATTGTGGAACCGCCGTCGATTTTTACAAGTAGGATTAGGAGCTTTAGGACTAACTGGTACTGCTCTAGCTTTGCAACAGTTAAAACAGAAATCTATACCGACTGCTAAGATACCGCCAATGGTAGAACATCAGCCGATCGCTGGTAATGCTATTCACCCAATGGATGTATTAAGAGATTTTGATTATGGTACGGTAAAAAAAGAAAATGGGCGGACTGTCAGGGAATTTCAAATGGTGGCTAAAACTTCCACCCTTCAGCTTAATAATGCAGTAACTTTTAACACTTGGAATGTCAACGGCAGAGTACCAGGGCCAACTTTACGGGCAACAGAAGGCGATCGAATTCGGATAGTTTTTTTAAATCAAGGTGGACATTCCCACTCCCTGCATTTTCATGGTATTCACCCATCAGAAATGGATGGAGTAAAACCAATTCGTCACGGTAGCGCCACTATTTATGAATTTGATGCAAAACCCTTTGGAGTACATCTTTATCATTGTCACGTTGCACCAGTAACTCGTCATATTAATAAAGGTTTATATGGTATGTTTATTATAGATCCGCCTCAGCCTCGATCGCCTGCGGATGAAATGATTTTAATTATGTCTGCTTATGATGTAAATGATGATAGCAAAAACGAATTATATGCTTTTAATGGCTTACCAGACTATTACATGATGCATCCGATCGAAATTTATCAAAACCAGTTAATTCGCCTATACGTTTTAAACATGATAGAATTTGAAGCAGCCGCAACATTTCACCTTCATGCTAACTTTTTTGATGTTTATCCTACCGGCATGACACTTACTCCAACTCACAAAACCGATGTAATTACTATGGGAACCGCCGAAAGACATATATTAGAATTTAGCTTTCCCTATCCGGGTAAATATATGTTTCATCCCCACCAAGATGATATGGCAGAAAATGGCTGCATGGGAGAATTTAACGTAATTGCAGCCAAATAGTTAACAAATATTATAGTTAACTACAGTATAAAAATTACTGATTCATCCTTAATTAAATTTTTCAAGTTTAGTTAGGGGAAATACTGGTAAAATCAGTTTTAAAACTATAAAAATCAGTAATAAAAATCAGTTTTTTGC
>CAWUOF010000820.1:0-1663 GCA_963923765.1 uncultured bacterium
ATTAAATAGGGTAAATAGAAAATCTAAACAATAAACATCTCTAAAAAAAGTAAATAAAATCAATTTTTATACAGAAATTATCTATATTTTCCCTCTATTCCCTATTCCAAATTTCTCTAATTGTTGAAGATGTGGAATTTTTTAGCTATATAATAAAGATAGCCCCATATAAAATTTAAACTTAATGAGGCGATCGCTTGTAACTACGCTAAGTTTAGGAGGGTAGTAGCGATGTTAGTTCCCACTAAGAAAATATTAAAATCTAGTGTGTGTTTAGGTATAATCACGGCTTTAAACACTAACCCAGCTTGGGCAGATAAAGCTAATTTTGGGACTTTGACTTTATCGGCAAATTTTCAGCCATCAATAGGAGTAATATCAGGTTATACAGGTGGCTTTTTTTCTCTACCTGCTATTGCTAACCGCGATCGCAATGGTAATTTATGTTTAGGCTTTGCCGAACAAAATCCTGATTTTACAATAATTTTACAAAAAGATTTTTCTCGGCTAAATATCCAGGTTAATAGTTCTGGCAAAGATACCACTTTAATGATTAAAGGCCCTGATGGAGTAATTCGTTGCGGTGACGATAGCAAAGGTAGTAAAGATGCCAGCATAGTCGATACTGGCTGGAAAGCTGGTACTTATCAAATCTGGGTGGGTTCTGTGGAACCGGGCTTAAAGTGGAATTATACCTTATCCGTGCAGCAGTAAAGACCTCTATTTTTAACCTAAAGTTAAATAATTTCATTCCCACCTGGTTAACAGGTAAAATATATAGT
The DNA here is from genome assembly GCA_963923765.1 of uncultured bacterium. Lineage (GTDB taxonomy): Bacteria > Cyanobacteriota > Cyanobacteriia > Cyanobacteriales > CAWUOF01 > CAWUOF01. The sequence goes on from CAWUOF010000820.1 coordinate 783, forward strand.
GTGTTTTGCCATGATAAATACCTGTGCTAGAAATCCTCAGCGCTGACTTTCGTATCATATTTGAGCGCGACCCGGCTGCTCGCAATTGGCTAGAAGTCTTGTTTTGCTACCCAGGACTACAAGCCTTACTGTTCCACCGCTTTTCTCACTGGCTACATATTCTGGGAATACCTTTTATTCCCCGGTTAATTTCCCATTTGTCTCGCTTTATAACTGGTATCGAAATACACCCTGGGGCTACTATTGGCAAAGGTGTATTTATCGATCATGGTATGGGTGTAGTCATTGGAGAAACCGCCATAGTAGGAGATTATGCCCTAATTTACCAGGGAGCAACCCTCGGCGGTACTGGAAAACAAAGCGGTAAGCGTCACCCCACTTTAGGTGAAAATGTGGTAGTTGGTGCTGGTGCTAAGATTCTAGGGAATATTCAAATCGGCAATAATGTCCGCGTCGGTGCTGGATCGGTGGTGCTGCGAGATGTCCCCTCTGATTGTACAGTTGTGGGCATACCAGGACGCATTGTACATCGTTCTGGCGTTCGAGTTAATCCCTTAGAACATGGTAGTTTACCTGACTCTGAAGCGGCGGTAATTCGTACTTTAGTCGATCGCCTCGAAGCTTTAGAAACGCAAATACAAGAACTACAAATCCAAAAAACTGTACCTACTTTAGTTGGTGCAGTTTCTCTAGTGGAAGATTCATCAAAAGTCCCCCTGGAAATTGCGCCTAGATGCCGTATTCGAGATAAGGTAATTGATGAATTTTTAGATGGTTCTGGAATTTAAACCAAGATAAAGTGAAAAGTCAATAGATAAAGCTGGAAATTCAGCTAGTGGCTAGTAGCTAATAGCTAAAAAATTAAATAATATGCAATAATA
>CAWUOF010000821.1:0-1660 GCA_963923765.1 uncultured bacterium
GATTATTGTTGTTGTGCTGAAAGTCTGGTATTGTAGGCTGACTTTTATCTGGGGTGGAATTGGGCCGATCGGAACTAAAGTTTATACAGCCAACTATATTATTTGTGCTTTTATTACCTAAAGATATATTCAAATTTGATTGCCGTTCTAAAATAGATTTAAGATGTTTTTTATCAACAGTTTCACCAAAAATCTCAGATAACATTCGCCAAAGCTCGTAACCTACTTCCTTAGTATGACCAGTTGTACAATTATAATCTTTTGCAATATCAGAATACTTTTCCCGCTTCAGCGTTCCCTCAATAATTCCTCGTTGCAAGTCATTTAGACGCTTCCCTGTTTTGGTGTAGACGACTTCATCTACAAATTGCAATACCTCGCGACTATCCATAAGTGAGGATGTGAGAGAACAGGGGATATTATACCCGACTTAATCCGCCCTAATCCGCCTTTTTCCGCCTTGGCTGTCAAAGTTTACAAAAATTTAAGAAAGATCCGCCTTTTTCCGCCTTTTTCCGTCTTTTCAGGTTTGAACAGCCGATATAGCATCAGATTTGAACAGCCGATATACTATGAAAAAAATAAGTAGGCATCTCTCTCATGGAAGAAAAAAATTCACCCAATGACCCTCAAGAAAAAATCTCAAAATTTTTTTCGACTTTCATACAGAATATACAGCTAGCTGTTCAAGCAAGTTTTAAATACACCACTGATAGTGTTGGTGCAACCATAGCATTTTTTTTTGCTGCTTTCAATGCTGTAACAACTACCACAGGGGCGGGAATAATTTTACCTTTAAAAATTGGATATTTGATAGGTGGTTTAATCTCAGTAGCATACTTTATTGTTTTAAGTTCTACAAAAATTAAAGCACAACATCCATTAAGGCGATTATTGCTAATATTAATTTTTGCCCCATTTAGTGCTTATACAAGCTTTTACTCAATCTATAGCGAAATGAGCGAAGGACGCTTACAAGAACAAGGATTTAAAGAAATTGTTAAATCTCATAATCATTTGGTTACTGAAATTAATGGTTATCTGACAGAAATAAAGAGTAGAACTAACAATTCAGTAGGGGGGATAATTACAGAAATTGATAAAATAAAAAAAGAAAAAGAGGATATTGAGAAAAAAAGATCGGAAGAACCAAACCGTCATATAAAAGGCTATTACGCTGGGGAAGTTACAAAAAAGGACAAACAAATAGATCGTCTTGAAAATGATCCAGCTTATAAGATTTACATTCAAACTGAGCAAATCAAAAAAGATTATGCCAACCAATTGTCACTTTTGAGTGCAAAACAACTACATGAAGCTAAGGAGTCTGGTGAAAAAATATTCCAACAAGATCAAGACCTCTATGCTAAAATTAAAAACAGTATATCTGGTTTAAATCTTGAAAAATTTACGGATAAAAATTTTGAAAATTTAGGGTTAGAAGAACATTTAAATGAAGATAATTATGTACTTGTGCCGATTTTTCTAGTTCCATTAAATAGTATATCCAGTGGTAGCAAGGAAGCAAAGTTTATTTGGATTTCATTAATTGTTGCTATTGGCATGGAAGTTATTCCCATCCTATTAAGTGGAATTCATGTTGCTGAAGACGAATCTAAATCGGAAAATAATATAGAAACAGATGAGAACTCTAAACCTA
>CAWUOF010000822.1:0-1656 GCA_963923765.1 uncultured bacterium
TAACGTGGCGAACCAGCAGATGTCTAATTAAAAATAAATGTTACTCAAGCAAGATACAGCAGGCTAATTTCCGAGATACTAGATAGTAGCAAAAAATACTGCCGAGGGAAAACCGTGCTGTTACCAAAAGGTTTTGAAGTAGAAATGTACACAGGCACCCCCGATGGTGATATCGTGGGGCTATCCGATCGCATTGTCGCTGACTTAGATGGATTTGTCCGCGAACCCGATAGCCGCAACGTCGAATATACAACAGCCCCTTTATATCCCTACGATCGCTTATTGTGTGCTTTAGTTAGACCCAGACAACACTTAAGAAAATATTTACAACAACTAGGAAATTACACTTTAATTCCTGGCAGTACCTTATCTCTGGGAAGAAGCGATCGCTTTTATCGTTCGGATCCAGGCAACCCTTACCATAGTTATATTGAACAAACCTACGGTACTAAAATTGTCACTGCCAGCATACATATTAATATTGGCATTAGTGACCCAGAATTGCTCATGCAGGCTATTCGCCTTATCCGTGTAGAAGCGCCTTTGTATTTAGCCTTAAGTGCCTCTTCTCCTTTTCTGGATGGCCAATTTACGGGTTATCACTCGACCAGATGGGGTCTTTTTCCTAAAACTCCCCCATTAGTTCCAATTTTTACTAGCCATGCCCATTATATCCATTGGACTGAGGAACAGTTAGCCCTGGGTACTATGCAAAATGTCCGCCATTTATGGACATCGGTAAGACCTAATGGCGATCGCCGTCCCTATAATTTAAATCGCGTGGAATTAAGAATTTGTGATTTAATGACTGACCCGATCGCCTTGTTAGCTGTGACTGCTTTAATAGAAGCCCGTATTTGGCAACTCATAGAGGATCGCAGTTTAGACCCCCTAGAAAAAAGTCAACTAGCTTCTAGTAGTCTTTGCCAAGACTTAGTAGCTATTACCGACGCTAACGAAGCGGCTGCCGCTAAAGATAGCCTCAATGCGGTTTTACAGCATTGGCAGGATGGCAGAAATATATTAGCGCGAGATTGGATTCAAGAAATTTACCAAGACATTTGGCCAATAGCTAAAAAACATGGCTTTAGTTGTTTCCTTTCCCCAATTAAAAAAATTCTCCGGGAAGGCAACCAGGCCCAGCGCTGGGTACAGCAATATCAGGCAGGAATGGACTGCCGAAATATAGTTATTCAATCTATTCAAGATATGGCCCAGCAAGAATTAGACCTGGAAGATAAATTATGTGCGTTATCAGTGGCTTAAATTTTTCTTAGTAGGCACGAGGGCCGACCAGCGATGATTGATTAGATATTCTAATCAATCGTGCCTTTTTGCCTGCTATTAGAAATTTCTATAGGTCGCTGTATTTTTAGGACAATACCCACCATCAAGATTTACTTTAAAATTAGCTGTTTTTTAGCGTAAAAATTCGCTTTTACTCAATATGCCTCAAGTTGTGTTAGTTCATCCCCAAATTCCGCCAAATACGGGTAATATTGCCCGAACTTGCGCTGCTACGAATACCGAATTACATTTAGTAGGGCCAATGGGCTTTGAAATTAGCGATCGCTACCTAAAACGGGCCGGCTTAGATTATTGGCCCTACGTTAAATTGCACTATCACGAATCTATCGCAGAATTTCAAGCCTGCCA
>CAWUOF010000823.1:0-1652 GCA_963923765.1 uncultured bacterium
GTTTGTTCCTGATGGAGTATTTCGGAATATACCAATGGCTGCTCTCCATGATGGTAAGCAGTTTTTAATCGAAAAATATGGTATTGCTTTAACTTCTGGTTTACAATTGCTAGACCCGAAACCTTTAGCACGAGTACAGTTAAAAGCTTTAATGGCGGGTTTAACTGAACCTAAGCAGGGTTTTGCTGCTCTTCCTAATGTGGCGCAGGAAGTACAGAAAATTAAATCGGAAGTGCCAGCACAGGTGTTTTTGAATGAAAATTTTACTTCTGCGGCTTTGCAGAAAGAAATTCAATCTTCGCCTTTTCCTGTTATTCATTTAGCAACTCATGGACAATTTAGTTCCAATGCCGAAGATACTTTTATTTTGACTTGGGATAATAAAATTAATGTCAATGAGTTAAATAATATGCTCAGAAGTTACGATCGCAGTAGTAGTGCTAGAGCGATCGAATTATTGGTACTTAGTGCCTGTCAAACTGCGGCTGGTGATAACCGGGCTGCTTTGGGACTTGCTGGGGTAGCGGTACGCGCTGGCGCTCGTAGTACGATCGCTAGTCTTTGGTATATTGATGATGGCGCTACTGTGCCTTTAATGGCTGAGTTTTATCGCCAATTATCCAATACTAAACTAACCAAAGCTGAATCACTTCGTCGCGCTCAAATCAGCTTGTTAAAAACTCCTCAATATCGCCATCCTATTTACTGGGCACCCTATGTATTGGTAGGAAATTGGTTATAAATTGATAGTTAATTAACAGTCAATTAGTAATAATTAATAGGTTATCTGTCTTAAAGTATATAACAGATAACCTTTTGATTTTTTAGGCAATATATCTAAATTACGATCGCAGATAATTGAGTCGGTATTCCCGCAGATATTCAAAAACGCATATTCGATCCATTTTTTACCACTAAAACAATAGGTAGTAATACAGGTTTAGGTTTAGCCATTAGTTATGCTATTATCAAAAATCATCGCGGTACATTAACTTGTAATTCTACTGTCGGAAAAGGTACAGAAGTCGCGAAATACCCATTTAAACCCAATAATTAGGGAAAAATTATTATTTACCCATGATGTTATCACCCCGTTTCACCGCAGCTTTAACTTTTGCTACCGAATTACACGCTACACAAATTCGCAAGGGTAGCCAAACACCTTATATTGCTCATTTATTAGCAGTAGCAAGTCTAGTTATAGAAAATGGCGGAAATGAAGATGAAGCGATCGCCGCTTTACTCCATGATGCGATCGAAGATCAAGGCGGTGCCACTACCCGTGCAGAAATTCGTCGCCGTTTTGGTGATAATGTTACAGCAATTGTTGATGGCTGCACGGATGCAGATACTAACCCAAAACCCCCTTGGCGACAACGGAAAGAAACTTATATTTCCCATATTCCCACCGCTTCCCCTTCTGTGCTTTTAGTCTCTGTTGCTGATAAATTACACAATGCTCGATCGATTTTACATGACTATCGCATTATCGGTGACAATATTTGGCAACGTTTTCAAGGCAAAAAAGATGGTACTTTATGGTATTATCGATCTTTAGTTAATGCTTTTCTGCCCACTTTCCCCCATCCTCTCACCCAGGAGTTAGATAGAGTAGTTTCCGAATTAGAAAACCTAACTCTCCATAATTCTAA
>CAWUOF010000824.1:0-1643 GCA_963923765.1 uncultured bacterium
AGATAATATAGTGCTGGGAAGACTAGGAAAAAAATTAGACATCCCTGGCATATCTAAATAATTAAGCCAATAAGTTTTTAATTTGTCGGCAAAAAAGGGCGATGTGATTCGCCCTCGGAGGTGTTTAGGAAAAATTTTTCTTGATGCACCTCTTAACTTTTTATTTTTGTTATTACATATTCAGTATTTAAACTGAGATAAATAAAGATATTAGTAGAGTTGATTTACTGAAAATAAATTTAATTGGAAAATGGGCCAACAAAAAATAATCGAATCCAGGCGATCGGCATAAAAGAGCTTAAGGTAGAAAAATATGTGATATTATTGTAAATTGCCGCATTTTTATTAATGAAAACAGATAGCATACATGGCCCTGACACAAAAACGCAAACAAGAAATATTGGCCGAGTACCAAATTCACGAAACTGACACCGGCTCGGCAGATCTACAAATAGCAATGCTCACAGAACGAATTAATCGTTTAAGTGAACACCTGAAAGGAAACCAAAAAGACCACGCATCACGGCGAGGTTTGCTGAAATTGATCGGTCAACGGAAGCGACTACTAGCCTATATTCAGGGCGAAAATCAAGATCGCTATAAAAAGTTGATCGGTCGTCTAGGCATTCGCGGTTAATCAAGCAAATATTATGTCTTCGGAACCAGAACGCAGCCGCTTGCCCTTTGAACCCTCGAAAAAGCGTAAAAAACCAGCTAAAAATAGCCCAGAAACAGCAGCAGTTAGTACAAAAAAGGAAAATAAAAGCCCTGAAATTAGTACCAAAAAAAGCTCTGTTGTCACCAAAGAAAATAAAGCCATTCCACCAGAAGTAAGCAAACGAATGGGGCGGCGCATGGCATTTTTCTGTGGTATTCCTAGTTTTTTAGGGATAATAACGTTTGTGGTTAGCTATATCATCGTCAGCCAAAAATGGTTCGACTTACCTAATGCGGCTGTAGTGTTGGTAAGCATGGGCTTTTTTGGTTTGGGCGTTTTGGGACTGAGCTACGGGGTGCTTTCCGCTTCCTGGGATGAGGCGGTACCCGGTAGCCTGCTGGGTGTAAGCGAATTTAGCACCAATTTTGGCCGTATGGTCAAAGCGTGGCGATCGCGTAAAAATATAAAAACAGAGAAATAAAAGCGATTTGATGTCATAGGTCATTGGTTTTATGCTGGTGGCTAATGGCGAATAGCTCATGGGACAAAAGATAAAGCCCATGACCAGTGACGCGATCGCCCCTAATCCCAGACCAAATAGCACATAGCAATTAGCAAATTACCAGGTAATTCGAGATGATTGTAGTGATGAAAGTCGGCTCTCCAGAAGCCGAAATCGATCGGGTTTGCCAAGAATTAAAAAACTTAAATCTGACACCAGAAAAAATTGTAGGACGATACAAAGTAGTCATCGGCTTAGTAGGAGAAACAGCCGAACTTGATGCACCACAATTACAGGAAATTAGCCCTTGGATAGAAAACGTACTACGAGTAGAACAACCTTTTAAACGGGCAAGCCTAGAATTTCGTCATGGTGAACCCAGCGAAGTAGCCGTAAACACTCCTGATGGACCAGTTTTATTTGGACAACACCATCCCCTAGTAGTAGTAGCCGGCCCTTGTTCCGTAGAAAACGAAAACATGA
>CAWUOF010000825.1:0-1643 GCA_963923765.1 uncultured bacterium
TCAGTATGACATATTACTTTCGCAAGAGGTCTATTATATATTTATATGGTGAATCAGAATTTGAACCCCTGATTATATTCCTTATATCTTAACTCTGAAGCCCCCTATACATTAATTTTAGGGTAACAATTTTTAATTTAAGTTTAAAGCATAAAATTTATAATAAATAATTACTGATTTTAAAGCAAAATAAAAATGTAGCTTTTTTTGTTTAACCTTGACTAATCCTCACAAAACCTACCTCGATTTATCTCACTTTAATCGCGCCCGTAATAGTTTACGGGAAATAATAGCGCGATATTCGGATTTTCGCTATCGTTACAATACAGATAACTCGGAAATATCCGCAGCCTTAAAAAATGACATAGATATTTTAGAAGCCAACTTAGCTAAACTAGACCAAAGCGTAATTCGTATTGCTGCTTTTGGCTTAGTAAGTCGTGGTAAATCAGCCGTATTAAATGCTTTAATTGGTCAAAAAGTATTACAAACAGGCCCCCTGCATGGTGTTACTCAATGGCCGCGATCGGTGCGCTGGATACCTAACGCCCAGGGTAAAGTTCAGATAGAATTAATTGATACTCCAGGATTAGATGAAATTCAAGGTCAAGTCCGGGCAGATATGGCTAAAGAAGTTGCCCGTCAAGCTGATTTAATTTTATTTGTCATAGCTGGAGATATTACTCGCACAGAATATCAGGCATTATGTGAATTGCGAGAAGCACAAAAACCAATTATCTTAGTTTTTAATAAAATAGATTTGTATCCTGAACAAGATCGACAAGCTATTTATCAACAATTACAATCTTTAAATATAGATACTAAAAGTAGCGATCGCCTCCAAAAATTATTATCACCCGATGAAATAGTCATGGTAGCAGCCGAACCCATACCTATACAAATGCGGGTAGAATGGCCGGATGGTAGGATTACTTACGAATGGGAAAAACCAGCCCCTAATATAGATGAATTAAAACATAAAATCCTCAACTTACTTAACCGAGAAGGACGTTTAATTTTAGCTATAAATGCTTTAATTCAAGCCAGGGAAGCACAAACCAATATTGCCAACAAAAGCCTAGAAATCCGCCGCAGGGCAGCCGAAGATTTAATCTGGGAATTTGCTAAATACAAAGCACTCATAGTTGCTTTAAATCCCATTGCTTTTTTAGATATAGTAGGCGGAACATTAGCGGATTTAGCATTAATTCGGGCTTTAGCTAAACTATATGATTTACCAATAACTAATTATGAAGCTGGCAAAGTTTTACAAAAAATTATGATTAGCGCCGGTGGTTTATTAATAAGTGAATTAGGTAGTAGTTTTCTATTTGGTTTAGGTAAAAGTGCTGCTGTTATATCAGGACCGGGAATTCCTGCCTATACAGGTGCCGCTATTACTCAAGCATCTTTAGCTGGATATGGTACTTATATTGTTGGTCAAGCAACACAATTGTATTTAGAAAAAGGTTGTACTTGGGGTGCATCTGGACCTGATACAATTATTCAAGATATTCTTAATCAAGTGGAACCTAATACAATTTTGTATCGTCTTCGCAAGGAATTAAAAATTAAAAACTAATTTAGAATTTAGAATGTAGAATTTAGAATGTAGAATTTAGAATTTAGAATGATTGATAATC
>CAWUOF010000826.1:0-1641 GCA_963923765.1 uncultured bacterium
TGATTAAGGATTCGTTTCAAATTGGGTGAAATCATCCCATAATGAAAGCAACGCCGTTTTTAACTAAAATACCTAGCGTGAGAGCGATTCCTAGGTATTAATTTTTGTAAATTTTATATATTTGTAAAGTTACTTGACTTTTTTTTTTATTAAAATTAAACTACCGAAGTTTGATTATTTTTGTAATATTTTAGAGGAAAATATAGCTATGCCTAATTGGTTTGTTTCACCAACAGGAAATGATGCAAATTCGGGCGCGATCGAAGCAAGTTTTAAAACAATTGGTAAAGCTTTAACAGTTGCTCAAAGTAACGATACTATATATCTCCGTGCAGGTGTTTATCGAGAATTAGCAAATGCATACGGTACACCAGCAGGTATAACTATTGCAGCTTACGAATCAGAAGATGTTACTTGGTCAGCATTTGATAAAATTTCTAGTAATTTTACAATTCATTCTGGTAGTGGTAATACAGCTATTTGGAAAACGGTAATTCCTAGTAATTTATTTCAAGGCTTGGGTAAAACTATTGTATTAGCTAATGGAATTCTATTGCAGGAAGCTAGATGGCCGAAGACAGATATAAATAACTTATTTCCAACACCAGAATATAGTACCAGTGGTAGTAGTAATCTTAATAATGGGAGTTATACTACTACGAATAATTTACCAGCTACAGTTCCCAATAACTCTAAAATAAATTTCTGTGCAGGGGGACAATGGGGGTGGCAAACTGGTACAATAACTGGTCGATCGGGAAATACAGTTAACTTTAGTTTTAACCCTGCTACTAATTATGGCGACGCTTGTTTACCAACACAAGGCGATCGCTTTTTCCTATGGGGAAACCTAGCCTATCTCACCCAAAATGGTGAATTTTTTATAGATAATTCTAACCCTAGTAGTATTGTTCTTTATTTACGCCTACCGGATGGCTCAGATCCTAACAAAGCCTCGATCGAGGTTAAAGCCAGAAATGGTTTATTTAATCCTTGGGATGCACCTAGTTCTACTTGGGGTAAGCAAAATTATAAATTACAAAAAATTAAATTTATTGGTGCCCCAATACTTTTAGGAGACGCTTCCAATGGCTGGGAATTTTATAAATGTCAATTTAAATATATTGGCTTTGCCTGGGATATTTCTAATCATTCACGACCAAACAATTATCACGAAGATAATTTAGTTATTTCTGGCAAAAATCACAAAATTGTTAATTGCTATTTTCAAAACTTTGGTTCTGGGGTAATTCTAGTCGGAGAAAACCTAGAATTTACCAATAACCTAGTAGAAAATATGAATATTTGTGGATTCAATCAATCTGGTATAGGTGTTGGTTCTAGTTCATTGGTTTCTCGTAATGTTTCTCTAATTGCTAATACTGTTCGTTATTGTGGTCGTAGTGGATTTGGACTTTATAATACTAAACAATTTACGATTCGGAATAATGAAATCTATACCTATAATTTGTTAACTAAAGATAACGGGGGTATTTATTCAGTAGGAGAAGAAAATCCTCCCCATTATGATAGTGAAGGTGGGGAAGTGGCATGGAATAAAATATATGACGATCGCAGTGATAAATATCCCACAGCCTTATATTTTGATTTTGGTTGTGGTTCTAATGCCAATGCTCCTAT
>CAWUOF010000827.1:0-1638 GCA_963923765.1 uncultured bacterium
GCTTTAAATGGATTAGCTGCTCATTATAATTCTGCTCCTAATCGCCCCATTCCAACCAAACTAAAACAACGTTTAAATGAAGAATTCGATCGCGTGGAATTCGCTTTGAAAAGAGGTAATTAAGCTCTTTAGTATTTAAAGTGCTAATTTCACCATAACCAATTAACACTCCCCCGTGCAGCTAAGACTGTAATGGGGGGTTTATTAATTAATACTCTGGCATCAGGATTTTTCCAACTCTTACCAAAGGTTAAATATTAACTAAAACCATCAAATATTTTTCCCTATTACCTATTTTATTAATGCCATTTATATCTAATTTGTGATTTATGAATTTTTTTTTAGAAATGGGGTGGGCAATTTTAAAAGATTTTATTTATTAAACAAAATTAGATAAATCTACATATTTATAGCAAAGCTTGTACAGGTATCTGTTAAAATTAAAAAAAATCAAATTTAAACAAAATTTTCTTTCTGGGTGCAAAAGCAAAAATCTGGGAACTCTATGTCAAAAAAGAGTTTCTAGGATATTTTCAAGTCTAAGTGGGATGGGATAAATCAACTCTGAGGCTGAAATTGTCCGCATAGACTGAATAAATAATAAGTGATGTCCTTGGGTTTTGCTAATATGTTGAAAAGTCCCCTGAAAATTCTACCGCATCGGATTTTTTCTAGTGTAGGAATAGCTATTTTAACCAGTAGCTTAGTTACATTTTGTCTGGAAAATAATATAGCCCGATCGCAAACTACAGGCTATTGTCAACAAACAAAAGACGCGATCGCCCAAAAAGAAAATAGTCGCCAAATGGCATTAAAAGGCGATGGAGAAGCTCAAAATAAATACAAAACCCTATTATTAAAACACGGTGACGCTTTAAAAATTTGTCGTAATCAAACTTGGCCACAAAATCAAGCAATTTGGTTAAGATTATATCCCTGTGATGCTAATCCTGGAGTATTAGATAAAGTCCTTGATGATATAGTAAATCGCGGTTATAACCAGGTTTACATCGAAGTATTTTATGATAGTCAAGTATTATTACCCGTGACAGATAATCCCACCCCTTGGGTATCAGTATTACGGAATACTAAACAAGAAAAAGTAGACTTATTAGCCCAAGCAATCCAAAAAGGTAGAGAAAGAGGATTAAAAGTTTATGCTTGGTTATTTACCCTAAATTTCGGTTATGCTTATGCTCAACGTAGCGATCGGCAAAATGTTCTCGCTCGCAATGCCCAAGGGCAAAGTAGTCTCGATGCTATTACCGATACTGAATTAGATATTAAAGGCGGTGGCAGTCAATCGGATAAAGCTTTTATTGACCCTTACCATCCCCAAGCGCGACAAGATTATTTACTCTTAGTAAACGCAATTCTACAACGCAAACCAGATGGTGTTTTATTTGATTATGTTCGCTATCCTCGGATGGTTGGGCCAGCTTCCGTAGTTAGTAAAGTACAAGATTTATGGATTTATGCCGAAGCTGCTCAACAAACTTTATATCAACGAGCTATCAATAATAAGGGATTAGAATTAATTAAACGGTTTACATCGAAAGGATATATAACTGTAGATGATATCACCTCTGTAGATAAACTTTATCCCAAAGAAAGCGAACCCCTATGGCAAGGGCGTAA
>CAWUOF010000828.1:0-1636 GCA_963923765.1 uncultured bacterium
AACTACAGTATAAAACTTACTCATTTATCCTTAATTAAATTTTTCAATTTTAGTTAGGGGAAATACTGGTAAAATTAGTTTTAAAACTATAAAAAACAGTAATAAACAACAGTTTTTTTCTGTCTGAACTTCTTTTAAACTATCAATAAAAATTATAGATGTTTCTATAGTTTAAAAAACCTAGTCTTTCCTTAATAGGCAGTTTGTAAAAACCATCAAAACCATAACACCATGATTAATTTTCGTTCTGTATTAATTAGCCTTGCTGTTGTTAGTTCCCTGACCTTAACCATTTGGGGCATTGCCACAAAAAGTAACAATAATTCCACTGAAAATACTAAACCTAGCCCTAGTCATAATACCACTGACAATACAACTGGTCATACTGGCAAAGTAAAAATTAATATCAACAGCGCTATTTTGTCAGAATTAGATAAATTAGAAGCAAAATTAGGTGTACCAGCCTTATCTAACAAAATCCAAGCAGGTAGGCCCTATACTAAACCAGAAGATTTAGTAGTAAAAAAAATCATTACTCAAGCACAATTTGAACAAATCAAAGATTTAGTAACCATTGAGGATGTAATATTAACTGGTGAAGCAAAAGATATTGATTTTATGACCAAAATGGGATTAATGAAAGGACATTTGTTAGTTGCCAAAGAATTACTAGACTTACAAAAACCCGACCAAGCAGAACCCCATATCGGTCATCCTATAGAGGAAATTTATAGTGATGTAGAAGACCAACTAAAAGAACGCAAAGTAAAAGAATTTAAAACTACTTTAATTAACTTGCAAAATCAAGTAAAATCTAATGGTAAAGATGCTAAAGTAGCTAGTAACTTTGATGAGTCGATGAAATCAGTTGATGATGCTATTGCCACATTACCAGAAACTCAACGACAATCACCTAATTTTGTGCTAAAGGTAATTAATGGCTTATTAGATGCGGCTAACTCTGAATATGGTGCAGCAATAGCTAAAGGTAAAATTACAGAAGCGATCGAATATCAAGACTCTCGCGGTTTTGTCAGCTATTCTAACACTCTTTATAAAACTATTGCCGAAAAAATGGCCAAAGAAAACCCCGCCGCACATAAAGAAATAGAAAGTCTTATGGCACAACTTCTCAAAGCTTGGCCTTCAGCAACTCCCCCCGATGCACCAGTACTAATGCCAGAAAAAGTTTCAGAATTGATTAAGCAAATTGAAAATAACGTGCAAAAAGTGGTGAAATAGTATTAGGAAATAATGGGAAAAATTATGAGAGAACTTGACCAGAAAAAAACTACCGACCTGTTAAACGTCATTATGGAATACGAACTAGCAGGAGTGGTACGCTATACCCACTATTCATTAATGATAACCGGGCCAAATCGCATTCCGATCGTACAATTTTTTAAAGCACAAGCAACAGAGTCTTTACTCCATGCACAACAAGTTGGAGAAATTCTCACCGGTTTAGAAGGACATCCTACCCTAAAAATAGCGCCAATGGAGGAAAGTTTTAACCATTCAGTACGAGATATTCTAGCAGAAAGTCTCAATCACGAAAGAAAAGCCTTGGAACTATACAAAGAATTACTAGATATTGTTGCCGATGCTAGTATTTATTTGGAAGAATTTGCTCGTA
>CAWUOF010000829.1:0-1636 GCA_963923765.1 uncultured bacterium
AATTGGGGAAATTTAGAATTTTAAGTATATATAAACAATTATTTTTGCTACTAACAAATCTCCCTTTCCCCCCTGCTCCCCTGCTCCCTTTCCCCCCTTGCCTATTTTAGCCATCGGGAAATTAAGGAGGAACCGAGAATACAACAAATAGCGATCGCGGCAAATAATTCGATCGGTAAGCCGCCGTCGCTTTGGGAGTTATTAGCGGTAAAACTAGGGCTAAATAGACCTGTTATAGATATAATTATAATAAATAATAGTATTATCCATAATCCTAATCCAAAAATCACTAAGGGGTTAGAAAATATTTTGATAATAATATGATTTTCCTTTGCTGTTTCTGTAGGTTGTATTTCAGTTTTCTTGTCTGGATAATTTTTTATTGGGGATAATTGCGGCTTTCTATTTGGTGGATTTTCCATTAATTGATTCTAAGATAATTATTGTTTAATTTATCATTATTATGATTATCTCAGCTAATAACTAATAATTAATTATGGTTTAATAACTAATTATTAGCCATTAGCTATTAAAAATTGCCGAAAAAATGCTTTATGCTATGCTTGATGACGTTCTAGGGCTAATTGAAGTAAATTATCTACTAATTCAGGAAAAGGAATACCACTAGCTGCCCAGAGTTGGGGATACATACTTAAGGCTGTAAAACCGGGTAAAGTATTAATTTCGTTGATGAGAATTTCTCCGGTATTTTCAATGTAAAAGAAATCAACACGGGATAAGCCAGCACCATCAATAGCAAGAAAAGCTTGTATAGCCATTTCTTGTATTTTGGCGATAATTTGTGGTGGTAATTCCGAGGGAATGATTAAATTTGCTTTACCATCGGTGTATTTAGTTTCGTAGTCGTAGAAATCACTATTATAAGTAATTTCTCCAATCACAGAAGCTTTAGGGTTATCGTTGCCTAAAACAGCACATTCAACTTCTCTAGCAACTACGCCAGCTTCAACTATGATGCGGCGATCGTAACTGGCAGCGTTATCTAAAGCAGTTTCTAATTCTTGGCGGTTTTTTACTTTAGAAATACCTACAGATGAGCCTAAATTTGCTGGTTTTACAAAGCAAGGATAGCCTAAATTTTCTTCTATTTCATCACATAATTTAGGAAAAACACAAGGATTAGACCAAATTTGCGATCGAGTAACTGCCATATATTTTACCTGTGGTAAGCCGGCGCGATCGAAGGCGGTTTTCATGGCAATTTTATCCATACCCACCGAGGAACCTAAAACACCAGTACCAACAAAGGGTTTTTGCATTAAAGTTAACAACCCTTGAATAGTTCCATCTTCACCATTAGGTCCATGCAAAATAGGAAACCAAACATCTACATTGGCAGTTTCAGTGGGAAATTGCCATAAATTGAGATTTTCGTTTTCTGTCAGCAGTGGTACACCAGCTTCTAATACTTGTCTTGCCACTGCTGGGGGTTGCCAGAAGCCATTTTTTTGAATATAAAAGGGCAAAACTTGATATTTTTCAGCGTTGGCATCTGCACTTAAACCTCGGGCGATCGCCCTAGCAGAAATAATCGAAACTTCATGTTCCCCCGATCGACCACCAAACAGTAGCCCTATTCGCATTTTTGTCATTTTTCAATTTTCCTGTTACTTAA
>CAWUOF010000830.1:0-1632 GCA_963923765.1 uncultured bacterium
GGTACTAAACTAAGTTGAAAAATGACTAAGGTAGGTAATACCAGCAACAAAGTTAACCATAAACCTGCTGGTGCTAATAAAGTTAAAGGTCCCAAACCTTTAGATAATAGCCGTAAAAGCGGAGGTTCGGAGGATGGGGGAAGGGGCGATGATGATTTGGTAGATACAGCCACAAAGTCACCTAACAGAATTTTATGTGAGTTACAATTTTATAATTAAATTTTTTAGCTTTTAACTATTAGTTATTAGCTATTATTTATTCATTTCTATTTTTATTTCTTACTCCATACTAGATAATTTTTAGATACAAGGATGGAATTATGCAAGTATTTTAGTTACAATACTTACAATTGTTATTGCTAAACGCCAATTTTTCCCCTGGTTCATTTCCTGTTTATTCTAACCACTGGTTAATTTAGTCCAGTAGCGATC
Source organism: uncultured bacterium (assembly GCA_963923765.1). Classification (GTDB taxonomy): domain Bacteria; phylum Cyanobacteriota; class Cyanobacteriia; order Cyanobacteriales; family CAWUOF01; genus CAWUOF01. The sequence continues at coordinate 433 of CAWUOF010000830.1, forward strand.
GTAAATTTCCTCTATTTCTTTACTCAGAGGAGCGATACCTTCACATTTACCTATCAGGGGATTAGGAGGAAATAGATTAACATTATTTTGCAGTTCGGAAGGTAAAAGTTTAAAAGCTTCTTCGTTAGGAGTAGCAAAGCTTAATCGTTCAGATATTTGAGCGCCGATCGAGGGTTGTAAAATAAAATTTATCCACTTATAAGCCCATTCCAACTTTGGAGCAAATTTAGGAATAACCATTGTATCAGTCCAGAGGGAAGTGCCATTTTTAGGAATCACATATTTTAGATCAGCATTTTCTTTGATGACTTCATTAGCATCAGAAGAATAACTCATTGCCATCATTAAATCACCGACGACTATTTGTTGTCGCCAGCCGTCGGAAGTAAAGGAAGCAATAGCTGGCTTGAGAGTAGCCAAACTTTCGTAAGCTTGTTTAATTTCTTCAGGATTAGTGGAATTGTAGGAATAGCCAAGTTTTTTGAGGGTAGCGCCCATTACTTCGCGGACATCATTAAATAATGTCATACGTTTAGTTAAAACTTGTTTATTTTCCCAGAGATAATTCCAATCATCAGGGGGTTGGCTAAGTTTTTTAGTGTTATAAATTAAGCCAGTAGTACCCCAACTTACAGGAATACTGTATTTATTTCCTGGGTCATAAACAGGATTTTGGAAACGCTCGAATAGTCGATCGATACCTTCTATTTGGGAAAAATCCATTTCTGCAATTAATCCCAAATCTGCCATTTTCCGCACCATATAATCTGATGGGAAAATAATGCTATAGGCGGAGCCTCCTCCAGCTTGAATTTTAGCCAGCATTTCCTCATTAGAGCTATAAACATCAGCAACAACGGGAATACCTGTTTGTTCACTAAAGCTATTGAGAAGATTATTATCGGTGTAGTTTGACCAAGCGTAGATATACAGCTTATCTGATGGGCCTGTAGTCTGGCGTACATTACCCAGAGTCCAGCCACAACTTGATAAAGTTGAACTTGCCAAGGTCATAGCTGACGCTTGTAAAAACCTACGCCGAGAAATCAGGCTTAGGGATGGGTTTAGTTCAGTTGGGGGCACAATTACAGGTCTTTTCTGACAGTATTGAGGTTATGGGCAAAAATGGGATTATCGGAAAAAGCACTATTAGCACTATTTCCAAAATAATACCCTATCAAAATTAGCGTATTAATTGTG
>CAWUOF010000831.1:0-1617 GCA_963923765.1 uncultured bacterium
GTTTATGGCGGTGTTAATGCTCCCTATGTTTGGGTGCAAACTCCCAATGGTTTATCTAGTTGGGATTTCTTTGATAAATTACTGCATATATGTAATGTGGTAGGTACTCCTGGCTCTGGTTTTGGTGCCGCAGGAGAAGGTTATTTTCGTATTTCCGCGTTTAATAGTCGGGAAAATGTAGAAGAAGCAATGAGACGTATTGCTGAGAAGTTTACATTATAACTTACATTATAACTTAGCAACCGGGTTTTTAATAGAAACCCGGTTGCTGATTTCTAACTACTACCATATTTTTTCTAAATTAAGAATAAATCCTGGTAAAATATCTTCTCCAGATAAACTAATAGGATTCTCTAAAATTTCTACTGCTTGACCTTGACGATAAATTTCTACTCGTCGCAAATCACGCACAATTAACCATCCTAAAATAGTACCATTTTCTATATATTCCTGCATTTTCTTTTGAGTGGCAGTGAAACTATCACTAGGAGAAAGTAATTCCACGACAAAATCAGGACAAATAGGGGGAAATTTTTGTTGTTGTGTCGGTGTTAAAGCATTCCAACGTTCTAATTTTATCCAAGCTGCATCGGGAGAGCGATCGGCCCCATTTGGTAATTTAAACCCTGTGGAAGAATCAAAAGCAATACCTGTTCCATCAATATCTGTCCAGTTAAATAACTGTTGAGTTAATCTACCATTACGATTACCGGTTTCTCCTCCAGTCGGTGGCATAATAATTAATTCTCCTAATGCATTACGTTCAAATTTTAAATCGCGGTTATCCTGACATAGCTGGAAAAATTGCTCATCTGTCAGGTTAATTGAGTTGAAGTTTAGAGTAAAAGCAGTCATATTAGGATTTGGCTATTTATTGAAAGGAATAGTTTAGAATTTATGACTATTAAAATTTTACACCCTGGTTTCTATTTTATGGCAATAATTATACAATATCACATTTTGGGAAAAAATGAAAGTGCGCGCAGGTGCATAATAGTTGAGATATCCATTAGGAATAACAAAAATTAGGCTATTCCTGATAGGTTTCGACCTCAGCATCACATCCTGGTAATTCTGGTACTTCGGTAATAAATCCCTGGTCTTCATTACTCCAGTAGAAAATGATTTGATACTGCACCATTAAACTATTAATTTTGGAGGATAATTAAACTTGAAATAGTAGTTCAAAATAGCGTTATCGACTAATTCCTGCTGTTTTTAAATTTGTCATAATGTGGGTAACTGGTACTTCACCTGGACTGGTTTTAATTAACACAGATCTATTGATTCCTAGCTTGGTTAAACCCTGATTCTTCAAGAACTTCTTTTAGGGTACCCATTACCTCACATTCCTCGAAAAAAGCTGCTAAAGCTTCTTGAAGAGATTGTTTGGCTTCTTCGATCGTTTCTCCAAAACTGGAAACATCTAAATCTGGGCAAATTCCTACATATAAATCCCCATCTTGGATGATTTCAATTCTTACTTCAATTTTCCCTATCACAGCTTCTTACACCTCATAATTTAGAAAAAATATATGGCGAAAACCTTAATTTTGATAGCGCCAAGTATTTCCCTTATCCTATAGCTACAACTATTCTACCACTTTAATCTGATTC
>CAWUOF010000832.1:0-1603 GCA_963923765.1 uncultured bacterium
ACCTAATTTTATCGGAGAAGCTAAACGTAAAGGTGCGCCATTTTCTATTGGTATAGTCTGCCCATTTTTTTGATATGCCATCAGAGTTTGAGGGTGTAAAGCCGAGGCAATATCCCAGCTTTCATAATAGCCATCAGCAGAAACAAAATAAGCATAGCGGACAGTATTTTTAGGTTGGGCTAAAGTGATAATATCTCGTAATTTTACTCCTCCCCATTGCACAATAGCCGCCCAACCTTCTACACAAACATGACGAATAATTATAGATGTTAAAGCCATATTTTGAATTTCTGCCATACTGAGACTAAGAGGCTGATTAACTTCGCCGTCAACAATTAAGCGAAATTTATCTGAGTCAATTATAGGTGTACCTCGAAAGCTATTAATAATTAAAGCATTGGGTTCAATGGCATCAGCAGGAAATTCTGGGGCTATTTTTTCGGGATTAAATAATAAATTTTCTACATTTTCGTTGAGAGGTGCAAAGGTTTTACCTACTACATCTTCAAATAAACTTATTCTACAACTTCCTAGTAATAAAGCCATGCTAGAAAGTCCGGATAAATGGAGAAATTGGCGACGTATTAGGGGGCGATCAACTACTTTTATTAAACTCATAATAAATTACAACAAAATATCTACCAAAATATCTACCAAAGTATCTAATAAAATATCTACCAAAACATTGAATCTAGTAAGCGTGTTCCCCCTACTTTAACACCTAATAGGGAGTGAATTAAAGAAAATATTAATACTATAGGAACGGTGATAAGATGAACTATTCGTAAAGCTTGCCAACTGCCAAATATATCAACTATCCAGTTAAATTGCACCGGTTTATACATTCCTAAACCAGTTAAAATAGATAGTAATAAAATGGGAATAATTGCACTATAAACTATTCTATGCCATGCATAATTTTTCCGTTTTTGATTTTGACTATTTTTTAATGCTTTAATATCTTTATCACTAACAAAACGATGTTTCCAACGACGAGAAATAAGAATATAAAAGCCGTACCATAATAAATTTATGGAATATATCCACATAATAGCGAAGTGCCAATGTCTGCCGCCAGCTAACCAGCCACCGAATATAAATAAATCGGGAATATGCCAGCCACCACGTCCACCAAAAACCGGGTTAGCATTATAAATTTGTAGTCCACTGGTTAGCATCAAGATTAGAGTAATAATATTTATCCAGTGAAATGTTTTTGCTAGGATAGCTTGGGATGGTTGGCGAGGTGGTTTTTGAGATATGGCTGGGGATATCATTACTAATTTTTACTAAAAGTAGAAATTTAGAGCATTTTATCTTATAGCTGGAATTCTTGCTAGGGTCGATCGCCTTTTGGGGCAATTAATAAAACCTAACCTATAAAAAATAATCTAAAAAAACAGAATGCGATCGCCTTTTCAAATAACCACTGCGATCGCAACTTCTCATACTCCAAAATTTATCAATCTGGGTTTAATTTTACTCAAATTTTACCAGATTTCCTGGTGGATAATAAAGCTAGAGCAGAATATTATTGATTAGGCTGCTTTTGTTCTGGCTGTTTGGTATTATCACCAGATTTTTTATCATCAGATTTTTTCTC
>CAWUOF010000833.1:0-1600 GCA_963923765.1 uncultured bacterium
CGTCGGCAGCGTCAGATGTGTATAAGAGACAGCCCCCTCTCCCCTGCCCCATTGCCCATACAGTTGGTATCAGGAATTAATGCTATTGAAAAATCCTAAAAAAGTTAAATAAGGAAAAAATACCTCCTATTGGGCTTAAAATATTTCCTAATGTATCGGAAACTTGGGTTAAGCCCGATCGCCCTACTACAATTACATCATTTTGCCGTAATGAAGGGTTATTTTTATCATTAATTCCCTTCGCAAAGTCTACATCTAAACTGCGTTTATATACTGTACCATCAGGATTTAATCTAATTAAATCTACTGTGGCTTTCCGCGCCCTATTATTAAATCCTCCCGCCGCTAATAATGCTTGATTTAAAGGTGTATTGGGTGCTACTTCTACTATGCCTGGTTTAGTAACTTCTCCCACTACATTTACTTTAATAATATTAGGGGAAAAACTAGCAGCAGCTAATTGTGTTGCTTCCGCAGGATTTAAAGCTGTAGCAGTTGGTATAACTATAGTATCTCCTTGTTGTAAAGCCATGTCTTGTCGTAAATCTCCTGCTTGTAATAATTGCCAGAGATTTAAATTAAAAATTTGCTCGGTTCCATTTCTAGTGGGTCGGCGTAGTTGTATTTGCCGAATATCGGCAGTTTGCGTAATTCCTCCAGCAGTTTGAATAGCTTTAGTTAAAGTTGGTAAACTACCTTTTTCATCGGCTTTGATGGTATAAGGACCCGGACGCAGTACTTCTCCAACTATGGCAACGCTTAAAGGTTGAGTTTTATCCGCAGCTATATTAGTAGCTGCTAATTGATTTGCTTGGGCTAAATTAACTTCACTGGCAGTGGGTATAAAGATAGTATCTCCTTGTTCTAAAATTAGGTTTTGTCGTAGATCTCCGGCTTGTAAAAGTTGCCAAAGATCTACATTAATTATTTGATCTGTACCGGTTTTTGTCGGTCTTCTGACTTGTATAAAACGTACATCGGCAGCCTGGGTAACTCCCCCTGCGTTTTGTAGGGCGATGGTCAATGTAGGGCGATCGCCAGTTTCATTAGGCTTGACTACATAAGAACCTGGACGGGCAACTTCTCCAACTACAGCAACAGTTATTGATTGAGATTTATCGGCAGCAAAACTAGCGGCAGCTAATTGGGGAGATTCTGCTAAATTTAAATTATTGGCAGTAGGTATAAAAATAGTATCTCCATCCCGTAATGTCATATCTTGACTTAAATCTCCTGCTTGTAATAATGCCCATAAATCAACTGGAATTATTTGCTCTGGTCCGAATTTTTGCGGACGACGTACTAAGACTTGACGTAAGTTTGCTGCCTGGGTAAAACCGCCTGCATTTTTAATGGCTTGGGTTAATTTAGGAAATTGAATTGTATTTTTATTTTCTGTGCCACTAGCGAGGGAAACTGTGTAAGATCCAGGTCGATTTACTTCTCCCGCAATGGCAATTTGAACGGGACGGAGATTTACTAAACTTACTGTAACTTGGGGATCTCTAATTAGACGAGAATATGCTGTGGAAATCACTCCCCCGGCCTGTAGGGGTAACAAGAAGGCTAAAACCTTTACAGGATAAAGGATGGAGCGAAT
>CAWUOF010000834.1:0-1595 GCA_963923765.1 uncultured bacterium
ATAGTAATTTATCGCTGAGTATTAATAATCCTAAAATTGCGGTTACTGCTGGACCACTAGCACCAATAATGGCTGTAGCTGCTGCACCGATATTTTTAATGCCAAAATTATTAAAGAGATATCCCGATAAAGTGGCGCAACAAAGTAAAAATCCCATCAAAATTAAACCGCTATTGAGGCTGATTTTAATTAATGGCAAGGTAACAACTAAAAGCACTAACCATTCTACGGTAAAAACCATGCCGGTAAAAACGGCAGGATTAACTTTTCCAAAGCAAGATTGAGCAAGAATGCCCTCCATTGCAAATACAACTCCAGAAATTACTGCCGCTAAAATACCGACAAAATCGGTTTTTAAAGCAGCATTAGGGGCACTAAAAGTTAACCAAGTACAACCAATATAAATTAGTACAATTGCCAGCCATTGTTTCCCTGAAGGCTTTTCTCCGAATAACTTCCAAGCGAATAAAGTTGTTACTGTCGGATAGATGAAGAAAATAGTTACGGCTGTAGCTGGACCGACTTTAGAAATTGCTAAATAGATACAACTTTGGGATAAAAATAGGAAAAATCCTGCGGCGGCAACTCGTAATTTAAGTAAATTATCGTTACTTGTAATTAATTGTTTGGCTTCTTGTATTGCTCCCGGTTTGATAATAGGTAAAATTCCCCATAGAATCGGTACAACAAAAGTTATTCTCACTAATAAAACTAAGAAAGAAACTTGAAAAGGATTATTTGGATCTGGGGTGACATATCCGCCTAAGTTAAATATTCCTCCGAAAAGGGGAATTAATTTAGGTGATTGTGCGATTTTAACGAAGATGTTTTGTAGTGATAAACACAAAGTTGCTAGGAGTACGAGAATTAAACCTCGCCACCACTGTTTAGAAGGATTTGTCAGGGAATCAGAAGGGTTTTCTGCCATAGTTTTTATGCAAGATGCAGGTTTGATGTTTAACCAGGATAATTTATTAGTACATTAGCTTAACACGAGAAAAACAGGAGATTTAAAAATTTTTTGTTTTTCTGTTATTAAGTTAGTTACTGATAAATACTGATTAATTATTTGATTTCCTGATATAATTTTTTATCAGAATTCATTAGATAACTAGAAGGTGTAGCGGGAATGTAGGGAGAATTATCAGGTTTTTCGTTAAAGATACCAAACATGGGTACTGCTAGGGCGTCATTTAAGCCGATCGGATCGAAGCCTAAAACTACTCCGATCGTCCTTAATAAACTTAGTTGATCGTAGCGATCGCTAACTACAACTCCTCGTTTGATATATGGACCAATTGCTAAAGCTATAGTGCGGGTTGCATCTACATGATCAGGACCAGCCTGGGCATCATCTTCTACTACTAAAATTAAGCTATTTTTCCAAATGGGACTATTAGAAATAGTTTCTACTATTTTGGCTAAAGCGGCATCATTTTGAGCAACTAATTTATAGGGATCTGGAAAATCTGGATTTTCTCCGGCAGTATGATCATTTGGTAGCCAAATATAATGTAATTGCGCTACTTTTCCCATTTTGATCTGTTTATCAAAATCTGTTTTCCAATCGGCAAACCTTTGCAAATCTGAGTAAC
>CAWUOF010000835.1:0-1583 GCA_963923765.1 uncultured bacterium
AAAAAATAGACTCCCTAACATCTTTAGAAGGAGCACCAATACCTATAGATTGTTCTGATAATTTTGAAGTAAAAAATGCTACAGTAGTGGCTCCAGATATAGAAGCAGATAACGGTATAATTCACGTTATCGACAATGTAATATTAATGGGATAGATTAATGGGTGGGCTATGCCCACCTAATTTGAGATTTTAGACAATTAATAATTAATTTTGTTATTATATAATCTTAAAAGTTGTTTGGCGTTATTTTGCATTTTTAAAAACTAATTAAAAACCTAATAATTAAAGCAATAAGTTCCATATTAAGTAATAAAAAAGGTGGGAATTACCCACCTAATTTATATTACCTATATTCCTGATTTTGAATATCTCGTAAACGAGCTTCAGGACGTTTAAACCGATCCATTTGTGCTTCAAAGAAACGACGATTTGCCATTAAATGCTTAGGATTTGGGTCATCTAAAGGATATAACAAAGCCGTGCGTAAAGCTTGAATTACTGCGGAAGTAACATTATACATCGATCGCTGGAAGGTAATTCCTAGCTGAATCAACATATCATCTTCACCTCGACAGTGTTGGTGGTAGTAATCTAATAAATAGGGTGGCAAGAAATGTAACATATCTTGCATTAACAATGTCGGGGGAATTCCGGCAGTACCTACAGGGAAAACATCCGCATAAAGAATGCCATAGTGGAAATCTTTTTGCTCATCAGGAACTTGTTTAGCTTGAGCATTATAAGACTTAGTACCCCGGAAAGGAGCAGTGCGATAGAAAACAGCTTCCACGTAGGGTAAAGCAGCTTCATAAAGCCACATAAAACCTTTAGATTTAGGAATAATTTCGTAACATTTGCCGCGAACATAAACGTGGTGATAAATAGGGCGACCGGCAATAGCAAAAATTCCATTAACAAGGAAATTCATCGCATCAGGAACACCTTTAAAACCGCCTTCATCGAAGATATCCGACATTTCAAAGAAAACCGGAGCCATGACTTCCCAGAACAATCCCAGATTAGCATAATAAGACATCTGGCGACATTGTTCTAAAAACATATCTGGGAATAGTTTATATAATCCCAACATAGCCGGATTACCTTGGAAATAAGCTTTAATGGCGCGATCGGCATTAGCTTTATATTCATCACTTTCCAGGTAATCATTAAATCTGCCACCCATACCTTGATGCCAAATCATGGCTTGCATACAAGCTTCGGCAAATTCCATATTAACTCGATCGTGCCATAAATGATGCAACAACTTAGGCATTTTAAAGGTTTCACCTTTTTCCATAAATGCCAAAAGTTCTGGGTGGGCAGTAGCAGGTCCGCGCCAAATTCGCAGATCTGCATCATCGCCAGCATAATGATTATGTAAATCTAAATACTCTTGGGGCAAGAAATATTTAAAAAAGGGAAACGGGTCTAAAAATACTCGTTCAGCAATATACAATAAATCTCGCCAGTAAAAATCCATTGGTACAGCATAAGCTTTATAAATACCAATAATTTGCATGAGATTTTCTGGCGTATCTGGCAACATGGAACCGCCTGCTTCTAAACGATGAATTACTTCGG
>CAWUOF010000836.1:0-1580 GCA_963923765.1 uncultured bacterium
TTGTGATTTTTTAGAGATGTATTTTGTAAACCTCTAAATGCCTGGATAACTTCAGGAAAGCGTCTAAAAACAGAGCGATCGCAACCAAGTAATTTAGCCGCACCACGAATAGAACCCGTATTTTCTAAAGCCGATCTCAACACATCAGCAGTAATATCATAACGAGTTTTTGAGGCATTTATTTTTTTCATTAATTCAGATTGCTTATAACGTCTATTTCCGTCATCTTTTGCCCAAGCTTCTTTACTTAATTCTCCAGTTAAAGCCCTTGCCATAGGATTTTTATAATACTCAATCATAGCCTGATGGTGAGCTTGTCGAGTATCATCAGAACAGTTTCTTCTCTCCTCAATTAATTTTTGCCTAATTTCTCTATACTTATCATCATGCCAGAATTGTATAGCTTTCTCTTTTTGTTGTTCAGAAAACATTGTATTCCATTCAGCATTTTGTTTAAGTCTAGCAATAGCTTGCTTTATAGATTCTCCATGCTCATCTGGATCAAACTCTACCCCATAATTTTCATTATTATGTAATCGAATGTGATCAGAAGCATCCATTCTGATAATATTCCAAGGATTATTATTTAAGCGATTAAAGTCAACATGATGACGGTGACTATTAGGAATATCACCATAAATTCCGTGATATAAATTCCATTCATCACTCAGTCTATGAGTAGGATAAAAATGACCGTTAAGTGGTTGATATACCATCTCATAACCACGAGCTATTTGGCGATAAAGAGGCATCAAAGAATCTTGAGGTTTAAGATTATGTGCCTCAATCATGCGACCATCCCTAGTCATAAATAAATGGTCAGGGGTACAAAAAATAGATTCTTGATTATCCAAAGTAATTTCTAATAAAGAATCTCTGCCAATATATCTAGGACTTTCCAGCAATGTAACGATAATTCTGCCATATTGACCAATACTATAACCCCAGAATTTTTCACCATTTTCTGAGCGTTTGGCCATTTCTTCTAAAGTGGGAGAAGTACCATCAACTAAAGCTACACGAGTATCACCTCGAAAACATCTGGCATAAGTCGATTTTCCTAAGCAAATAACCGTAATATTTGCTGGTATTTCTAATTTTTCTAAAGCCACTCCTAAGCCATAAGAATGTGCTGGAAGAATAAAATAACTACCATTAATATCTGTATGGAGTTGGGTTTTTTCCAAATTATCAGGATTAAAATTTTTCGGGTCTACTACAGTACCAGGAATATGTTTAAAAATCCGAAAATCTGCGGGGGAGAGTCGGATATCATAGCCAAAACTACTTAAGCCATAGGAAATCACCGGCAGGTTATCTACACGGCGAATTTGTTGAGGTTCAAAAGGCGCAATCATGCCTTTTGTAGCCATTTCAGATATCCAAATATCATTTTTAATCATAAATCTATAAACAATCTCAACGGAAATAATACAATACCGCGTTTAGAACCAAAATTACCCAAAAAATTAAGTTAAAATTTAGAATTTATGTGATAATAGAGAACAGTAGCCTGGTAGGGTGCGTCAGACCAAAATTTATGACTCAGATAACTAAGTTAACTATCTGACGCACCCGAC
>CAWUOF010000837.1:0-1573 GCA_963923765.1 uncultured bacterium
GCCATTAGTTTCTCGGAAGAAAACAAAGCGTTGATTGCGGGGCAAATAGCGATCGAGTTCGCGGGGATTTTTCCGAAAATATTCAGTCAAAACTGGAATAGTTAAGCCACTCAAAGGCAATTTCCCATCTCTAGCTAATTCCCGTCCGATACTGGTGTAAGGGTAATCTGTAGCCCCACCAAAACCTATGGTCATCTCGCTACCATCAGTAAGTTTTAACTTAGCTGACCCCTGCACTTGCACCAAAAAAGCTTCTAGGCGATCGCGTAGCCAAACTAATTCTAGTCCTCGCAGTCGTCCTTTAGCTCCCTGCAAGCCATCCGCCCCTTCTAATTGGGCACGACTAGGATGCGATCGCCAGCTTTGAAAATCAGGCGGTGTTCGATACAACGGATAACGATATTCCGCCGTCGGTACTCGGCTGGCAAAATGAACTGGCTGATAATAGGCAGTAAACAACACAGTACCATTGCCATCCTTGCCAACAGATCGATAAAAAGTAAACTCCCGCTTCACGGCTGCTTGGAGTTCTTGGGGCGATCGGGAAGTAGCAACTAATTCTCGAAAACGCTGTAAACTACGCAGCGCCCGATTTCGGCTAATGCCATCTACAGGATAATTTCTTGCTGCTGCTGGAGTTTGCAAATAACGCAGACTATTATCGATCGAATTTAGTAAAGCCTGTCGATCTCCGGATTCCCCGTTTTGGCCCCAGATTTGCTCATCTAGCCCTAATTCATTGACATTTACTGACTGTGACTTATTTATACTAACAGGCTGGAGTGAGCCAGCATTCACAGGGTATTGCGGACTTCCGACTAATACGCCCAGACTGAGTGCAAGGAAAGCGAACGTTTTTTTCATTCTGCGTAGTCTCGATCAACACTAGATGTATAAACAGGCTCAACCCTAATGGCCAAAATCCTAGCTGGACGAACTACCATGTACTCACCTTGGATATTTTTAATGGGTACACTGATAAAGTCGTTGGACGCTTGCTTAGGCAGGAATTCTTGCCCATACCACGCTTGAAAGTCTTTTATGCTAGGAAAAGATACCTTTTCCTTATGACCACCTTCTATCATCAGGTGTACAGCGAATTCACTAGGTTTCGGCATAATTATCGAACTACTTCAACACTGCGATACTATTTTCAGCTAACTTTACCTTTTCAGGAAATGGTTTGAGCAAATTTTGGCATTCTCGCCATCATACCGGAAAGTGGTGGATAGTGAGAGTGTCAAGTATGCTAAAGGCATAAATCTTTTTCAGATTAGGCTTTCAGGTTTTTAATTTTCTCAAAAGGTTAGCAAATTTGTTAGCATTTTACATTTAATTCTCAGTTTTATCATAATTTTATTGTTTAGCTTATTAGTAAATATTTATTCGGTGCATCAGATTTTTCATCCCTGATTATATAACTTAAATTTTGGGTCTGATGTTTGTAATCATTACAATAATTATATAATTGACTTTAAAAGTATCATCAAAAAGCAAATATTATTTATAGGCAGGTTAACAAAGACAATTTATTTTTGATAAACAACATGACCAAAATTTTAACTCAAGATAA
>CAWUOF010000838.1:0-1561 GCA_963923765.1 uncultured bacterium
GTTACTCGTTGTATTAATCCTTCTTGCCCTGCAATTTTACGCGGTTCCCTTATCCATTGGGGGAGTAGAGAAGCTTTAGATATTAACGGTATGGGGGAAAAATTAGTATTGCAAATGGTGGAAAAAAATTTAGTTAATTCTGTTGCTGATTTGTATGATTTAACGGCAGAAAAATTAGCAGCTTTGGAAAGAATGGGTAAAAAATCAGCCGAAAAATTAGTACAGGCGATCGAAACCTCAAAAAAACAACCTTGGGCTAGAGTTTTATATGGTTTAGGTATTCGTCATGTTGGTAGTGTAAATGCTCAAAATTTAACCCAAAAATTTACTAATGTGGAAGAATTAGCGGCAGCCTCAGCCGCAAATATTGAAAGTGTTTATGGTATCGGTACAGAAATTGCCCAAGCTGTAGTTGAATGGTTTAAAGTACCAGAAAATCAAATTTTAATCGATCGCCTCAAAGCCCATAATTTACAATTAGCTAATCAAGAATCTATTGTTAATCAAGAAATCTCGAAAAATTTAAACCTGGCAGGTAAAACTTTTGTAATTACTGGTACTCTACCCACCCTAAAACGTGACGAAGCCAAAGCTTTAATTCAAAACGCCGGCGGTAAAGTTACTGACTCTGTGAGTAGTAAAACAAATTATGTAGTGGTGGGAGAAGATGCCGGTTCAAAATTAAAAAAAGCCGAAAGTCTTGGTATTACTTTATTAACGGAAAGTCAATTATTAGAAATGTTGTAGTCAGATTACACCTTTTGTGAAAGTCAAAAACATAATTAAGGACAGAAAGAATTAATAAACTATCAATATAGAACCCAGAGGTCAAAAACTTATGCTTAGGAATTCCCCAATCATTAGCGCATCTCCAGAGATTATGGGTGGCACTCCAGTCTTTGCTGGTACTAGAGTCCCTATTCAAACGCTTCTGGACTATCTCAAGGCGGGAGAATCCATAGACGATTTCTTGGATGGATTCCCGACTGTAACTAGAGAACAAGTTATCGCCTTGATTGAAGAAGTTGGAAAACAGCTTGTTGGCATGGTAGCTTAACATGAAGATACTGTTGGATGAGTGTATTGATCGCAAACTTGCGAGGGAGTTTCCTAGCTACGAAATAAAGACAGTTCCACAAATGGGGTGGGCAGGAGTCAAAAACGGTCAACTTCTTGCCCTTGCAGAAGCAGAATTTGATGTATTTATTACGGTTGATCGCAATTTGTCGTTTCAACAGAATCTTCCTCAGTTTGATATTGCGGTAATTGTTTTGCAAGCACCGTCAAACCGTTTGGCTGATCTCAAACCTTTAGCACCTCAAGTTTTAGCTATTTTATCTACCGTAGCTAAAGGACAAGTTACAGTGATCGGTGCATAAAAGTAAAGGTAGCATTGACTAACCTAACTACCCCATACGTCATGTTATACAGAAAAATTCTGTTTAATTACACAAATGGCGTGTTAGCCCGACAGCATAATGTATTTTTATATGAATTACTTAATAATTGTATTTTGCAAACTAAGCCGCCGCCTAATAAATTGCTAGATAGAGTTAGCGGC
>CAWUOF010000839.1:0-1553 GCA_963923765.1 uncultured bacterium
AGCGGGCTGTTTACCCGCTATCTCATGGTTATATAATAGCTATTTGCTATTATTTTCAGGTATAAAATATTGCCTTGCCAAATAATTGCGATATTATTGATAATAATTTTATACCTGTTATTGATATTTTTATTCTTCTTTGATTAACACGGGTGGATGTTGTAGACAATTAAAATTTACTACATCGGCGGGGGGGATTTCTGAAGGATTTATTTTAGTATCAACTACACCAGCAATTTGTAAGGCTTTGCTGACTAATTCGGAACAAAATAGGTGAGAAAAATCAGGATGATTTGCCAAACCTAATTTATCAAATAAGTCTAAACCGGCTCCTAATGCTTGGACTGTATCATAAGGAGTTCTTTTATTGCGGGTATCTCGTAGCCAAGACTGCATTTGCATCATTTTATCTTGGGGAAGAGGATCTTTTAAAGGCACCCACCAAACACTACCATTATAGGTTTCAACTCGTTTGGATAGCCAATGTATTTGTACTCCTTTAATGACTTCTCCAGTGCTTTTGGCTTCTGGTATAGTAGTTAAAGTTGTGGATTCTATTAATAGAATACTTTGGTCAAATCCTCCCCTCATATCTATTTCCATGATTATCCCAACATGGGAATAGATCGATCGCGTTGCCCATTTGATTACGTCTGAAAAACCACCTTTACCAGAAAAAGCAATAACATCTCCCGTTTTCATTTGGGGACGGTTTTGCTCGTAAGTATTAATACTGCTTGGGTTTCTGAAAGTGTTTGTCACGATAATAATACTCTGTTTTTTCCAAATTAATCTTCTGGTTTAGCTATTAGCCATCAGTTTATTTTGTATAATTTGCTCGACAGGGGGCGAATTATTTTTTAGGGCTAATTAGGCTGAATAATACAAAAAGTGAAAAGCGATCGCTGCTACACAGACAGCGAAAAAGTACAGGTTATTTAATTACATAGCATAAAATACAAGCTGATGTTATTTTTCACCTTTTACTTTTCACTTTTCACTTTACCTAAGATTTAAAACTTTAACACAGGCCAGTTATCTTCCCGATAATAACGAGTCATATCATCAAATTTTCGTAATTCTGCCTGTTCAATTAGGAATTCTTGGGGAGTATCCTGCCAACGTTTATTTAAATCGTAGAAAGTGGTACTAAGTTGATAACGATGTAAAGTATGAGGAATGTCACCAAAATAACCTAAAGTCACATGGGCGGTAAGATGATATTGTTGTTCTATTCCTAAAGCAATTAAACCAGAATTTTGATACAGAGAACGGCGGAAGTTAACTATTGTTTCATAGGATGATTCATCTCTAGGGGCTAAACACACTGCTATAGCGCGAGTCATTACTATTAAACCTAAGACTTGCCAACGAATAGGTTGGCGGCTAGATATTTCTGATTGATATTTTTGAAAAATTTGCTCGATCGTTCCTTGCAATTGTTTTTCAAAATTAGGGTTTTGAGCAGCATCTCGATAAGATGTATCCCAAATTAAATCAGCTAGAGTAATATGCAAACTATCCGGAGGTAGTGGTACTATCAAACCGGGTTC
>CAWUOF010000840.1:0-1549 GCA_963923765.1 uncultured bacterium
TGGTAATGTAATGTTTTACTGTTGCCCAGAGTATATGTTGTTGTCGATCGGTAAGGGAGATTTCCATAAGCTGTGAGAAAAAAAGCGAATTTAACTAGATTTGAAAATGGCAAGATTTTATCCAGATAATAATTATATAAATAATTATTTATCTAGTTATGCCTGAAAATTTTAGCGATAGTCGATCGCATTAAGTTTAGCGATCGCTACCTTATATTATTCCCTGTCATGGTCATCATTACAGTACTTAAAACAACCAATTAGGCAAAATATTGCTAAAGCTTTTTGATTTGTTAATAGCGAGGTATGGTGCGATCGACCAATATTGAATAGGCATCAATACCACCGGCTATATTTTTAACATTGGTAAAGCCTTGTTGTATTAGCCAGTGGCACATTTGGCCAGAACGTATGCCATGATGACAAAGGACTAAAGTTTCTGTATGGGGATCAAAACGGGTGGGAATTTGGCCAGCCCATTCTGGAAATTGACTGAGGGGTAAATTAATAAAATTTTCTAGGCTGGCGATCTCTAATTCACTAGGTTCTCGCACATCTATAAGTTGTAACGTATCTCTATTATCTGCTTGTAGACGTCTGGCTAGTTCTTCGACGCTAATTTGGGCAAGGGGTTCAGCCGATTTATGGGTCATAGAATCAGGACTAAGTTTAAAAAATTTACGAATTAACTTATATGGTAATTTGCCATACTTTTTGGCTCAAGAGAAGATGGATCAATATTATCGACAGATTTTTTCTGGGGATTGGGATGGGCCAGTAAATAACAAAAGGGCTGTCCAGCTTGCAGAGTACATGGTTCTGTCCCACGATGGGTTAGCTGTACTGCTACTTCACTGATATTTGTATCAGATTTTGACCCTGATAAACCTTTGATACCGCCAACAATAACAGCATTTAAACCTTCATAGGATCTTAAACGTTTAACTAGCTGAATACCGATGGAGAAATTCATTTTGTTAAATTGAAAGCCTAATAAACAGATGATTGATTGACCCGCAGTTAAGGTAATTGCATCTAAACGTTTGAGAACCCAAGAAATTTTAGCTTGTTTATCAGGCCAAGCTACTAAAAAATGATTGGTCAGGCAACAGGCGATCGCTACAGAATTTAAGCTTTCTTCTTCGGGTAATTCTGGAGAAGATTTGATTTGTTTAATTACAGGCTGTCTGCCTAAATGGGGTAATGGTGTAATAGATACTGTGGTATTTAAATTATTTTCTATGCTATCATTTATACCAATACTTTTAGATATATATTTCGGTTTAATTTGACTATCTTTAGCTATTGGCAAATTATTATTTTCTGTGGTAATATTATTATTTATGTCTTCTGGTAATTCTAGTTCATTTACTAGAGATTCTGAAGAATTATTTATATCTGTTACCCATTCGGAATCTAGGTATTTTGAATATATGGAAATTTGCTCGACTTTAGTTTCTAAATTATCGATTTGTTCACTTTGCCATAGCGGTGAATGACGCAATGGATTAGAGCTGTCTCTTATACACATCTGACGCTGCCGACGATA
>CAWUOF010000841.1:0-1536 GCA_963923765.1 uncultured bacterium
ATTATGGAAAATTTAAAATTTAATTGGATTTCGTTATCCTGAACCTAACCTATTTAATCAACATAATTTTTTATATTTCTGGTTTTCTATTAAATATTATATTATTAAATATTGATTTTCAAATTTCCTATTATTTCTTAAATTTGACTAACTTTTGAGTGAAAAATTAACAATAATTAACAATAAAATCCGTATTTTTACATAAAAATTCATAATATTAACTTGATGCAGGAATAAAAATAACCTAAAATTTTCGAGGAAATAAAAAAATTTCTGACCAAGAGTTGAGGGTTTATGAAACTGCAAGATGTATTTCAGGGCGGCAAAACTATACCATTGTCAGATTTGGGCAACGATACAGAATTAGTTAAACAGATTCAAGTGCGTTTAGTTGCTCTCAAACTCTTAAATAGCGAAGCTGATGGACAATATGGCCCAATTACAGAAAATGCTATTAAGACATTTGCAACAGCATTCAAATTATCCACAACAAACTTGGATAAAGATTTAGCCAAAGAATTAATTCAAGCAAAAGAAGTTCCTGGATTACCAGCAGATAATACCAATAGTAGTATAATAACCCCAGCATTAATAGCTGATATTCTCCAGTGTCCTATAGAACAACCAGAAAAATATTTACATGGGGTTTTAGCAGCATTAAAAGAAGAAAAGATTTTTAATAGACCGACTTTAATAGCAGCGATCGCCACCATCGGAGTAGAAACACAGGGATTTCAACCCATTGAAGAATATGGTGATGATGCATACTTTACCGAAAACTATGAAGGTCGAGATGATTTAGGCAATACTCAACCAGGAGATGGGGCACGTTATCATGGACGTGGATTTGTGCAAATTACTGGACGAGCCAATTATCTTGATTATGGGCAGCAAATTGGTATAGGAAGTCAATTAGAAGATAACCCTGATTTAGCATTAGATCCCATAATATCTGCCAAAGTTTTAGCACGTTATTTCGCAGATCGCAATATTCCAGAATCAGCCGCAGCCGGAGACTGGCAACAAGTACGAATTGCTGTTAACGGTGGATTAAATGGATGGGATGTATTTAGTGGCTATGTAGATGCTGCTGACAAATCTCTTCCAAATTTCTAATTAATTATCTCCAGGGTAGAAAATATATTTTAGTAATAGGGGTATCAGAAATTCCCATAGGATATCTAACACCCCCAAACAATACAATTAATTACAACAAAACAAAAATCAACCACTAATATAATAATCCCTGGTTCCCTTCATACTCAACGCTTCACCGAGACGATTTAGGGCATGGACATAAGCAGCAGTTCGCATAGAAATAGCTAATTCTTGGGAAATACGCCAAATATGTTCTGTTTCCTCCACCATTTTTTGTTGTAAACGTTGATTAACTTCTGCCAAACTCCAGTAAAGACCATTGCGGTTTTGTACCCATTCAAAATAACTCACCGTAACACCACCGGCATTTACAAGAATATCGGGGAAAACATAAACACCTTTTTCCTTGAGAATGCGATCGGCATCAGAAGTAATAGG
>CAWUOF010000842.1:0-1536 GCA_963923765.1 uncultured bacterium
AACTCCTTTAGTTAAGCCACCTACTCAAAAAGTCGCCTATTCTGATATATCTACCCTAGTAGCAGGTAACACTCAATTTGCCCTGGATATTTATAAACAAATTAGTTCCCCAAAAAATGCCACAGAAAATGTTTCTTTTTCACCTTACAGCATTTCTTCAGCATTAGGAATGACATCAGCCGGTGCAAAAGGAAATACTATTACTCAAATGAATAAAGTAATGAATTTTACCCTGCCGTCAAATACTCTTCATCCAGCTTTTGGTGAATTGAATTATCAGTTAACTAATACACAAGGATATCAATTATCTATAGCTAATCGTCTTTGGGCAAACAATAATTTATCCTTGTTGCCATCTTTTGCCCAAATAACTGATGATTTCTATGGGGCTAAGATTGAATCTTTAAACTTTTCTTATCCTAAACAAGCAGCGACAACAATTAATCAATGGGTATCAGATAAAACCCAAAATCAAATTAAAGATTTACTCAATGAGTGTCTGTTAGGAAAAACTACTAAGTTAGTTTTAACCAATGCTATTTACTTTAAAGGTAATTGGCAAGATAAATTTGATGCAAACAATACCCAATCAAAACCCTTTTATTTGGCATCAGGCAAACAGGAAAAAGTTCCATTAATGTATCAATCTAGCCATTTTAAGTATGGGGAAGATACTAATTTACAAGTTTTGGAAATGCCGTATCAAGGGAATAAATTATCAATGGTAATTTTGTTACCAAATAAACCCGATGGTTTACCTAATTTAGAAAGTAATCTCACCACTGACAACTTACGAAAATGGTTATTATTGCGTTCAGAAAAAGTCGATCTATGGCTACCTAAATTAAAAGTTGAGCAAAAGTTAGATCTAGGAGATACTCTAACTAATATGGGTATGGCAGATGCTTTTGATAATCATGGAAAAGCTAATTTTTCTGGGATAAATAATCAGGATAATTTGTATATATCCAAGGTAATTCATAAAGCTTTTGTGGAAGTGGATGAGTCAGGAACAAAAGCAGCAGCAGCAACGGCAGTAATTATGAATGGTTGTAAAGGGGGTGATTGTCCTAAGGCAGCTGCACCAGCACCACCAAGGCCGAAAGTTTTTCGTGCCGATCGCCCCTTTTTATTCCTAATTAAAGATAAACAATCTGGCAGTATATTATTTATGGGTAGATTTGTTAATCCTCTTGCTACTAACGAAAAACAAGAAGGAGGTTTATGTCGAGACAATACCAACTAAACAACTGGAAATGAAAGAGAATACTATTACTAGATATCAGTTTAGTGATTAGGCAAAGAAACCGGGTTTCTATAAGAAACCCGGTTTTTAGTTCATTTTAAAATTTTCAAAAACTAATTTTCTATCCTGGTTACAGTTAGGAACATTGAGAAAATCAAGGAAAATACTGGTATCAATTAGGCAAATACTACTCATTTTCATACTCCTGTAAACGAGATAGCCATGCCATAGCTTGTTGTTTTCTGTCTGCCAGTGTATGGGGTGATTTTACAAAGCGATCGACTACTCCA
>CAWUOF010000843.1:0-1513 GCA_963923765.1 uncultured bacterium
CCTATATTGATTGTGCAGGTGTTTTAATCAACAGCAAGGATACTTTCTAGTTGTGAATCTAGGTTATGAGTAGTATCGATAACTTTTAAATATGGTGTTTCTGTTTCGCTGAAGCCTTCAGCAGAAGCTTGTTGACTAGCTAATAAATCGGCGGTAGCATCAGCAATATCACCAATACGCAAGGAAAGACGACGACGCATTTCTTCTACTGGTGCAGTGCATTGGATAATTTGTAAGGGGATGTGATTATTTTCAGCAGCAGATATCGCAGCCGATCGCAAAGCAATTCGATCGTATTTTGCATCTAAAATGACTCGATAACCTTGTTTAGCCAAAGTTATCCCTAAATCTAAAACTCGTTGATAAGTTTTTTGCGTCATTTCAGGAGTATAAAGATCATTACCTCCTTTTTCATAAAGAGGAATTCCCCCTAAATGCTTTCTCACTGCATCCGATCGAATATGAATCGCTCCTAATTTTCTGGCTAAATGACGTGCTGCGGTACTTTTTCCTGACCCCGATAATCCAGACATTAAAATTAGTTTACCAGGGCGTTTTTGAGTATATTGCCAAGCTAATTTATAGTATTGTGCGGCTGTTTTACTAGCTTTTTCCTTTTCTTCCGCAGGAATAGCCGGATCATCTAACAGAAAAGAAATTACCTTAGCCCTTACATAGGATTGACGGCTTAAATATAAAGGTAATACCTGTAAGCCTTCCCAATCACCTATTTGCTCTACATAAGTATTAAGATAGGCATTACCTAAATCCCCGCGATCGCGAGCGTCCATATCCATAACTGCGTAGGCAATATCAAACATGACATCAACAAAGCGAAAATCTTCATTGAATTCAATGCAATCAAATAACATGATTTTATCTTGCCATAGAGCAATATTTCGTAGATGTAAATCTCCATGACATTCGCGAATCCAATTATTAGCTATACGTTGTTTAAATACATCTTCGCGATCGGCAAAAAAAGCATCGGTAAATTGTCGAGTTTCCTCGAATTGTTGCTGGGTTTGTGGGCCACCAATATATTTTTCTGTTTGCTGATAGTTTTCGTCAAAAGCTTTACGGAGTTGAGAGACTTTACCAAAGGAGCGAATATAATCATTTATAGGTGCATGGGTGTGAAATTCAGCTACTACTCGCCCTAAATCTTCCATTAGGCGATCGGTCAATTCTCCCCGTTCAAAAATATTAGTAAACAAAGCTTCTTGGGGAAATTGTCGCATTTTTAGGGTATATTCCACTGCTTCCCCACTACCGCCTAAATTATATTTTTCTCCCGTTTGAGTTATCGGTAAAATATCTAAATATAATTCGGCAGCACCTCGTTTATTCATGCGTAATTCTTCATTACAAAAATGCCGCCTTTTTTCTAAAGTTGAGTAGTCTAAAAATCCAAAATTAACTGGTTTTTTTAATTTATAAACATAATCACCAGTTAACAATACAAAAGAAACATGAGTTTGAATTAATTGAATTGGTTCTGTTACTGGATGGG
>CAWUOF010000844.1:0-1510 GCA_963923765.1 uncultured bacterium
ACTTCTACCGCTTGTTGTTTACCTTTTAATTTTATTGCTCCCCAATATTCTACTTCAAATTTATCTTGTAGATAAACTAAAGTTTCTTGGGCAATTAATACACGACAAAGATCTTGTTGTCGATCTTTTTCATAACTTTCTAAACGAGAAGCAATATTAACACTATCACCAATTACCCCATATTCTAATCGTTCAGAACCCCCTAAACTACCAGCAGTTACAGCACCGGTAAAAATTCCCGCCCGAATTTTAATTTCTGGTAAACCTCTATTTTTCCAATCATAATTTAAATTTTCTAAGCGCTTGCCCATTGCTAAGGCACAGTTAACAGCCCTAATAGCATCTGTGCCTATTTCGGCTGTATTAGTGCGACGTATAGGTACACCAAATACTGCCATAATTCCATCACCGATAAATTTATTAATAATACCTTGATTAATAATAATTATCTCTGTCATGGCTTGGAAATATTCATTTAACCATTTCATTAAAATTTCCGAGTCTATTTGTTCAGAAATACTGCTAAAATTTTTTATATCTGTAAATAAAATAGTTGCTGTTAATTTATTTCCTGATAAAATTCCTGATTGTAATAGGCGATCGCGCTCTTGCCATAGAGTATTTGCTATCTCTGGAGAAGTTTGCTGTCCTAATAATTTCATTACAATTTGTCGCTGTTGTCTTTCCTGTTGAATTTGCCAAAGTATAGTAACAGAAACAGTACCAATAAAGGCTAAACTTGGAGCTACTAAAGGTATCCATCCCCCTTGCATAAATATGATATAAACAATACTAAATAAAATACCTAAACTAATGATAATAAAACTTGCTAATATGCCAACACGGGAAATTTTTATTACTCCAATACTTCCCAAACTGCCCCAGCTAATAATCCATAATATTTCTAACCATTCATCCCAAAACCAAAATAAAGGTTTATTGTCTTCTACAGCACTCAGAATTTGACTCACCATCTGGGCATGAATTAATACTCCTGGCATTTGAGGGTTGCCTTTTTCTATTGCGCTATAGGGAGTAAAAAAATAATCTTTGAGACTGGGGGCAATACCACCAATTAAAACTATTTTATCTTTAATTTTATCCGGAGATATAGAGTTATTTAGTACCTCAGTTAGTGTTACCTGTTGGGCGATATTGCGCGATCGATAATTTAGCAAAATTTGATAACTCCCACCTGTATTAATCGTTTGATAACCTCCAAAATTAGATTTTAATTTAGAAAATACTGTTTTTCCTAATTGATATTCTTGTTTACTATTAAGTTTAGGTAATATTTGTTTATCTGCTAAATAAACTAAAGATAATCTTAAAGAAAATGATAGAAAACTCTTATTTGCTTGATATCTAAACATTAAA
The DNA here is from genome assembly GCA_963923765.1 of uncultured bacterium. GTDB lineage: Bacteria > Cyanobacteriota > Cyanobacteriia > Cyanobacteriales > CAWUOF01 > CAWUOF01. The sequence continues at coordinate 1,378 of CAWUOF010000844.1, forward strand.
TTACGGCGGACAGTGTTATCATTATCAAGAATTAAATCAATAAATCCTATCCGATTTTTTGGTAATCCTGGAAATTCTGATATACTTTCTGTTTCATTATTGCCTAAATAAATAATACTAATAATATTAGCTG
>CAWUOF010000845.1:0-1501 GCA_963923765.1 uncultured bacterium
TCTCTGTGCAAGAAGAAGAGAATATTATCAATAGCCTGGAAGAAGAATTAAATATTAGTCGTTTACAATACCAACACGCAACGGAACGTTTAAGCTTACTGAAACACCAATCAGAACAACTGGCGGAAACTCAAGTTATTGAAGATAAAATTGCTGTTAAAGCTACTCAGCCAGGAGTAGTTGTGGAATTACCTTTAGCTGTTGGCGATCGCATCTATACAGGTAATCCTTTAATTGTTATGGCACAAATTAATCAATTAAAAATTGATGTACCTGTTCATGCCAGATTAATTAATGCTTTACATATAGGTCAAAAAGCATCTATAAAAGTAGGCGTAGGTAAAGTATCTCAAATATTTACTGGCAAAGTAATTTCAATTAATCCTCTACCATCTAAAGACCTTACCCACAAAGTAGAGGTAAAATTTGAAAATCTTACTGATTCTATCCTGGTTGGCCAAGCTGCCGCTATTAATTTTGAATTTAAGTAATATATCGGTAAATATTCAAAGCTACTTTACATTATTTGTCCTAGGGATAATTAATAAATTATCCCTAGCATAAGTATTTAGGGTGCATTTCTATAATTGTAAAAATCGGTGAAAAAATCTGTTGTTGCGCTTTCAGGAACAACGCTACCAAATTTTTTACAAGAAATGCACCCTTTACTAATTAATTCTATTGTAAAATAATTTATAAATGCTATATTAAATAGTAGTAGGGAAGTAAAAACGCGATCGCCTATTTTGCTTATTAAGCATATTAAATAATAAGCAAATTAAATTACCGCGTCTAAACTCCTAATAAAATATTTATATTTAACCAGGGATAACTATAAATAATGAATCGAATTTCTGTATTATTAAGCTCTGAAGGTACCTATCCTTGTCACAAAGGAGGAGTTAGTACCTGGTGTCATGTATTAACCCAAAAATTACCAGAAATAGATTTTACATTACTATCAATTATAGCTAATCCTTATCTCCCCACACGCTATGATTTATCAGCTAATGTTAAACAGGTAGTTAAAATACCACTTTGGGGAACAGATGACCCGGTAGAATATTCCTGGCGTTGGCCTTTTTCCACCGCCCTAAAAAGTAAAATAGCAACTACAAATAGAGCGATCGCTATAAATTTTATTCCCCTATTCGATCGCTTTTTAAATACTATACTTTTTCCTAATATCGATATCGAAAAATTTGGCTATTTACTAGCAGAAATGCATAACTACTTTCGCATCTATGACTATCACAAAACCCTCACCTCAAAATTAGTATGGTCAACTTTTAGTGAAATCATGTTATCCAATTGGCAAGAAAAAGCCACCTTTACCGAACCGACTTTAGTTGATTTAACCGAAGCCATCCGCTTAATGTATCGTTTTCTCTTATCAATTCATGTACCCATACCTAAAACCGACATCACCCACTCATCAGCAGCCGCATTTTGTGGCTTACCCAGTGTTATTGCCAAAATTCAACGCGGTACACCTTATTTA